>DATJHD010000097.1:0-2246 GCA_035494275.1 Croceibacterium sp. | reverse complement strand
GAGATGCTGCGGCGCGAGGGCGAGCTTGACGGCGTGCGCATCCTGTCACCGGCGATGCTGCGGCTGGCGCGGCGGAACCACACCGGCGAAATGCCGAACGAGCTCTACAAGCGCGTGGCCGAGAATGCCGGCTGGGCCGTTTCGCCGGCCAACCAGGGCATCGGCTTCCAGGTGCGCGGGACCGGCGTCATTCACCACCTGTTCGGCACCCTCGCGAGCCCGGAGACGCACGGCAACTACGGTGCCGGCAGCACGATGTTCTGGGTCGATCCCGCCGCCGACGCCAGCTTCGCGCTGGTGAGCGCCGGCGTGATGACGCAGGCGGCCAACATCGAGCGCTGCCAGAAGCTCTCCGACCTCGCCCTTTCCGCCATGATCTGAGGAGCACGAATGGCTGACGCCGACATCCTGGTCATCGGCTCGGGCCACAACGGCCTCGTGGCGGCGGCCTACCTCGCCGTCGCCGGCAAGCGCGTGCTGGTGCTGGAGCGTAACGCGTGGTTCGGCGGCGGAGTGGTGTCGCGCGAACTGACGCTGCCCGGCTTTCTCCACGACCAGCATTCGATGAGCCACATCTTCATCCAGGGCAACCCGCTGCTGGCGAACGACGACCTCGGCCTCAAGCGCAGGTACGGCCTGCGGTACGTGTTCCCCGACGTGCCGATGATGAGCGTGTGGGAGGACGGGACGACGCTGCCGCTCCATCGCGATCCGAACAAGTCGGCCGAGGCGATCCGCAAGTTCAGCGCGAAGGACGCCGGGACTTTCCTCGAAATGAGCCGCCGTGCCGCCGAATGGCTGCCGATGATCCAGGCCGGGCTCTATTCGCCGCCGATGCCCTTGGGCGCGCAGACGGCGATGATGGACCAGAGCGCCGAGGGCCGCGAGATCTGGCGCACCACGCAGGTCAGCACGTTCGACCTGATGGAAGAGCTGTTCGAGCATGACAAGGTCAAGGCCCACTTCGGCCGGGTGGCCGGCGAGAATCTCGTCAGCCCCGACGAGAAGGCGACCGGCATTGGCGCCTACGTGTTCCTCGGCTTCCTCGAGAAATTCGGCTTCGGCGTGCCGGCCGGCGGCTCGGGCAAGCTGACCGATGCGCTGATCGCCTGCATCGAGGACCACGGCGGCGCGGTGCGGGCGAACTGCACGGTGCGCGAGGTCGTGACCGACGGCACGCGCGCGACGGGCGTGGTGCTGGACGATGGCGAAAGGCTGTCGTGCGGCGAGGGGGTCATTGGCGCGATCCACCCGCACCACTTGCCCGACATGGTACCCTCGGTCCCGGCTCAGGTTGCGAAGGACGCGCTGCGCACGCACATCACGCCCGCCGCCTGCTTCACTGTCCACGCCGCGCTCGATGCACCGTTGAAGTTCAAGGCCGGCAACCTTTCGGCAGTGATGTACGAGCTGATGCCGGGCGACTACGAGGACATGCGCCGCGCGTTCGACGAGCTGCGCTACGGCAACATGTCGCCTCATCCGCTGGTGGGCGTCGGTCAGCTTACCCAGCACGATCCCAGCCGCGCGCCCGAGGGCAAGGCGATCTTCCACGCGTGGGACTACGTGCCCTACGAGCGCCCCGACGGGCGCAGTTGGGACGAGTCCAAGCGCGAGTTCGCCGACAAGGTGATCGCCCGAATGGGCGACTTCATCGACGACATGGCGATCCTCGATTACCACTGCGACAGCCCCGTCGACATGGAGCGCACCTCCCCGAGCTTCTTGCGCGGCGATCTCCACGGCATCGCCACGACGACCTACCAGTCCGGCAGCCATCGTCCGACGCCGGAGTTGGGGCAATATCGCGTGCCGGGGGTCGAGCGGCTTTACCTCGTCGGCCCGTTCCAGCATCCCGGCGGCGGTGTCTTCGGCGCAGGGCGCGCAACGGCGATGGTGATGGCCGAAGACCTCGGCATCGAGTTCGACGGGATCAAGGTCTCGTGATGCCCGCTTCACTCGCAACCGTTATCCTGAACTTGTTTGAGGATCCCTCGTGGCCCGCAGCGCCGCCGGTGCCGGGCGAGGAGGGGACCCTCAAACAAGTCCCGGACGAGGCAAAGAAAGGAGATGGCATGAATGGGTGGTGATCGGCCTTGGCGCCCGGTGCTACGGCGTTGGGAGAGGCGGATAGGTTGCAGGCTGGATTGGCAATTTAGGGCTTTTGACCCTGTAAAGGAGATTACCCGCCGCCTGCCGCCGAACGACCAGCTTGAGGCCCGGTTTGCGCCGGTGACCTCGTATAG
>DATJHD010000096.1:0-4891 GCA_035494275.1 Croceibacterium sp. | reverse complement strand
CCCGCCGCCAAGAAGCCGGCAGCGAAGAAGTAAGTTCGGAGTAGTTCGAGATGGCACACAAGAAAGCAGGCGGTAGCTCGCGCAACGGTCGTGATTCGGCCGGCCGTCGCCTCGGCGTGAAGAAGTTCGGCGGGCAGGAAGTGCTCGGCGGCAACATCCTCGTGCGCCAGCGCGGGACCAAGTTCTACCCGGGCGCCAACGTCGGCATCGGCAAGGACCACACCCTCTTTGCGCTCACCGACGGCCGCGTGCGATTCCACGACGGCAAGCTCGGGCGCAAGTACGTGTCGGTCGACATTATGGCGCAAGCTGCCGAATAACATCGGATGATCCAACGAAGGGGTCATCCACCGGGATGGCCCCGCCGGAGGCGAGAACTCCGGCCAGTCGAGGGAGATGGGGCCAGTCCCGTCTCCCTTTTTCAATCTCCCTCGCAACAAGACCGTCACGCGGGCCCGTCAAAAGGTGCGCGCGATGGCCTGAGGGAGTGAAGGCAAATGTTCTACCGGAGCGAACGGCTGTTCCTGCGGCCCGCTTTCCCGGAGGATAGCCGGGAACTTTTTGGCGCAATCTGCGATGCCCGCATCGTGGGGATGCTCGCACGTGCGCCGTGGCCCTATCGCATGGCGGACGCAGAGGAATTCTGCGGCCGGCCCGTCGATCCGCAATCGCCGCGCTTCCTCGTCACCCTTCCGGGCGAGAAGGGCGCGCCGATCATCGGCAGCATCGGCCTCCATCAGGAGGAGGAGGGACTCGAGCTCGGCTACTGGATCGCGCGCGACTATTGGGGACGGGGCTATGCCACCGAGGCTGGGCGCGGCGCGCTGGAGATCGCCCGCGCGCTCGGTCATCGGCGCGTGCTCGCGGGTCATTACGTCGACAACCCCGCCTCGGGCCGCGTGATGCGCAAGCTCGGCTTACGCGAGACGGGCGAGATCCGCCCGACGTTCTGCCGCGCCCGCGGGGGCGAGCTCGTGCTCGCCCGCCGCTACGCGCTGGACTTTGCGCAAGCCGACGCGGCCCAAGGCGACCGAATGCGCGCGGCGTGAGAGTGCCCTTCGCGCCGGGCATTCGCCAGGCTCTTGTCCCTCCTCAGGCTGAGCGGTTGGATCAGGAGTTCCGCTCATCCTGGGGAGCGAGGTCGAATGACCGGGCGTCTCGAAGGATCAGGCGCTGAGCTTGGCCGCCGTCTCCGCCACCCTGCGACCGAGGTATCGCGCGCCGTTCAAGTCGACCTCGCTGGGCAGGCGCGAGCCGTCGTTGTTGGCGATCGTCGTCGCGCCATAAGGCGATCCGCCGCGCACCACGTCGACCCCGTTCTGCTCCTTGAAGCCGTAGTCCAGGCCGACGACCGTGCAGCCGAAATGAAGCAGGTTGGTGATGATCGAGAACAGCGTCGTTTCCTGCCCGCCGTGTTGCGCGGCCGTGCTGGTGAACGCGGCGCCGACCTTGCCGACCAGGGCGTCGGTGAACCACAGCCCGCCGGCCTGGTCGAGGAACGCGCCCATCTGGCTCGGCATGCGCCCGAAGCGGGTCGGCGCGCCGATGACGATGCCGTCGTATTGCGGCAGCGCGTTGATGCCCTCGATCTCCGGATGGGTGTGGTCGGCAACGAACCCGGCCGCGGCGGCGACTTCCGGCGGGGCGGTCTCGGCGACGCGGCGCACGTCGCACTCGTGACCGCTATTGCGAACGCCCTCCGCGACCGCGTCGGCCATGCGCGCGAGGTGTCCGTAGGAAGAGTAGTAGAGCACCAGGATACGAGCCATGAGTGGGTCCTTTCGTTGTGAGATCAGGTTTGGAGCAAGGCTTCGAGGACGGGCAGTTCGATACCGACTTCGCCGGCGCGGGCGCGTTCGGCGTAGAACCGGGCGAGCGCGCGCCAGATCGCTGCCGCCGCCGGGTCGTCGGGCTCGAGGAAACCAGCGATCTCCAGCATTTCGGGATTCCAGCGCGAGGCCTTGGGGTACATGTCCGGAATCTGCCGTCGGCTGCGTTCGAGCAGTGGCTTCTGGGTTACCGCCAGCTCGGCGACAAGGTCGTCGGCCGCGCCGTTGCGCTCGGCGGCGAGCAGCAGCGCGGTGGTAAGCGCGATTCCGCCCTTGTTGATCCCGCCGTAGCACATCTTGAGCGCCGCCGCGGCGCCAAGAGGCCCTTTCAGCACCCGTGCGTCGATACCGAATTTCGTGAGCGCGGCGATCTCCTCGGCTCCCTCTCCGCTGAGGTACAGGCGCGGGTCGGCGGTGTCTGACGGCGGCGGGCCGATGATAGCTCCGTCGACCATCTGCCCGCCGAGCTCCGCCACCCGCGCGGCGAGCCGCCGCTTGGTCTGCGGGTTGCAGGCATTGGCGTCGCACAATGGCGGCGGGGAGGGCATGGCGAACAGCGGCGCCAGCTCCTCGACAACGGCCGCCGCCGCCGCCGGAGGCACGATCGAGAGCACCAACGCCGCGGCGGCCATGTCCTCGAACGAGGCGTCCTGCATTCCCGCCGCCAGGGCGCGGGCGCAGCTCGCCTCGCTGCGGCCCTCAAGTCGGGTGACCACTCGCGCTCCGCGTTGCGTGAGCCGTCCGGCCACCGCCGAGCCCATCGCCCCCGCGCCAATGATCGCGATCGTCGTCACCGCATCGCTTGTAGGGCGTCGGGCGGCGATGTCACGCGGTCTGGAAGGGCAATGGTGCCCAGGGGCGGGATCGAACCACCGACACTGCGATTTTCAGTCGCATGCTCTACCAACTGAGCTACCTGGGCATCGCTGCGGCAGGGCCCCGGAGGGGCCGGCGAGCGGCTTGGATGCGGGCCTATGACGGGCAGGGCTGCGCTTGGCAAGACCCTAATCAATCGTCGTCTTCGCGCACGATGTCCTCGGGCGCGACCGGCGGACCCGGAACGGCATAGCCCTCGTTCAGCCAGCTCGCGAGATCGCGGTCGCGGCAGCGGGCGGAGCAGAACGGAGCGTATTCGTCCGTGCGCGGCTTCCGGCAGATCGGGCAAGGCCTGGCTGGGCTCATGGCGTCACCGCCTGTGCGAACCCGCCGTCGAGCGCAAGGGCGGGATCGGTTTCTAGCAGTACTTCGCGCCCGGTCCGGCGCTTCAGTTCCTCGATCCACTCTCCGGCCAGCTTGGCGGCGACCGCCGGATGGGCGACGAGCAGCAGCGCGCCGGCCTCGTCGACTTGCTCGGCTCGGCGCAGCAGCATTCGCGCGGCCGCTCCGGCGCGCGACAGGGTGAGGCGATGCAGCAGTGACGGTCGCTCCAGCCGGGCGACCAGCTGGACAAAGCCGAAGCCGTTCATCGCCGTGCGCTCGTGCGGCCACTCGGCCAGGGCCGCCTCCAGCGCGTCATCGATGGCGCGTCGGTGCGCCCTCTCGGACAGGCTGGGAAAATCGATTCCGACAGAACCGCCGAGGTCGAAGCGCCGGATCGCGCGGCCGAGCGGCCCCGCCGCGGTTTGCGCAAGGGCCGGGGCCGGGGCCGCTCCGTCGACGTCGATCACCGTCATTGCCGGGGTGACCGAGAACAGCAGGGTGCCGTCGGCGAACGCGACCTCTCCGCTCCACGCCTCGCTCCACACCTCTTCCCAGGCGCCGGCCGGAAAGCGGCGCACGGTACGGACAGACAGCGGTCCATGCGACAAGGCCTCGGCCAGCGGTGGGGCAGCTCGCGGCGCTCGCTCGCTCGGCCGGGCCTGGGCGCGCTTGAGACGTCCGCGTTCCGCGATGGCGGAACGCGTGACTTCGAGCCGCACCGTCGCACCCTCCCGGCCGGACGCGGGCAGGCGGTCGACGAGCGCCTCCTCGCCGTTCGCAAAGCGCGCGAGGCCGCGCCGGCGAGAAGGGTCGAACCGCACCAGCACGGCGTCGTCGACTTGTCCTGCGGCCAAGCCACCGGGCCAGTAAAGCCTTGCCGCGAGGACGTCATCGTCCTCGACGAGCAGCGCCCGCTCCTCTCCGATGCCCTTCTCGATCAGCCACTCAGGCAACGGAAAATCCCGCCGCTCTTAAAAGCGCCCGCGTTTCGAACAACGGCAGGCCGACGACACCCGAATGGCTGCCGGAAATCCACGCGATCAAGGCTTCGGCGCTGCCCTGGATCGCGTAGCCGCCGGCCTTGCCGTGCCATTCGCCACCGGCGAGATAGGCCGCCAATTCCTCGCCCGACAGGCCCTTGAAGCGCACCACCGTTTCGCTGAGCCGCTCGCGCATCGTGCCGTCGGGCGAACGCAGGGCGACCGCCGACAGGACCCGGTGCCGCCGGCCAGACAGCAACTCGAGGCAGAGTCGCGCGGTTGCCTCATCTTCCGCCTTGGGCAGGATTCGCCGTCCGGCGGCAACGACCGTATCCCCGGCGAGCACGAAGGCCTTGCCGTCGGCGGCAGCCGCGGCTTTCTCGCGCGCCATCCGCTGAGCGTAATCGCGCGGCACCTCGCCCTTGCAGGGCGTTTCGTCGATGTCGGCGTGAACGACTCTCGCCGGCTCGATCCCCAGCCGCGCGAGCAATTCGCGCCGCCTCGGGCTGGCCGAGGCGAGAACGAGTTCGCGTTCTTCGGGATGGGCCTTCGACAAGCTCAGTGCCCTCTCACGACGAGCGGAAGTTAAATCCGCTCATCCTGACGAGCGGGCGAGGAGGCGGGGGGCCGCCGTCACGAAGACGCGTCTCGAAGGACGCCAGAGCACCCGCTTACTGCGGCCCCGGGCCGCCCCGGCCGGGCATGAAGCGGTAGGTGATGCGGCCCTTCGAGAGATCGTAGGGTGTCAGTTCGACCAGCACCTCGTCGCCCACAAGCACGCGGATGCGGTTCTTGCGCATCTTGCCCGCCGTGTGACCGATGATCTTATGGCCATTTTCGAGCTCTACCCGGAACATCGCGTTGGGCAGCAGTTCGACCACC
>DATJHD010000095.1:0-2327 GCA_035494275.1 Croceibacterium sp. | reverse complement strand
GGCCGGCCCCGCGCCGACGACGCGGACTTGCCCCGTCTTCGCCGGCTCCTCAGATCGGATAGTGACCGGGCTCGGTCTCGAACGTGATCCAGCGCAACTCGGTGAAGGCATCGATCCCGGCCTTGCCGCCGAAGCGGCCATAGCCCGAAGCCTTGACGCCGCCGAACGGCATCTGGGGTTCGTCCGAAACGGTCGAAGCGTTGACGTGACAGATGCCGGACTGGATTTGCCGCGCGACCCGAATTCCGCGCGCCGTGTCTCGCGTAAAGACCGCTGCCGAGAGGCCGTACTCCGTGTCGTTCGCCAGCTCGATCGCATGCGCCTCGTCACGTGCGCGGCTGATGCCGACCACGGGTCCGAAGCTCTCGTCGCGGAACAGCTTCATGTCAGGCGTTACCTTGTCAACCAGGTGCGCCGGCATCAGCACGTTCTGCGTGGTTTCGCCGCCGGTGAGCAACTCGGCGCCCTTGCCGACCGCGTCCTCGATCAGCGCATAGCACTTGTCGACGGTCTTGCGGTCGACGACGGCACCCAGCGGAGTGTTGCCCGCGGCCGGGTCGCCGACGGGCATCCCCTTCACCTTTTCAGCGAACAGGCGGGCGAATTCGTCGGCGACCGGGTCGACGACGATGATCCGTTCGGTCGACATGCAGATCTGTCCCTGGTTCATGTAGGCGCCGAACGCCGCCGCCTTGACCGCTTCGCCCAAGTCCGCGTCCTCGAGCACGATCATGGGAGCCTTTCCGCCGAGTTCGAGCAATACCGGCTTGAGGTGCTCCGCGGCACGCCTGGCGATGATCCTGCCGACGGCGGTTGAGCCGGTGAAGTTGATCCGCCGTACCTCGGGCGCGTCGATCAGCGCGCCGACCACATCGGCGGCATCGGCCGGATCGTTGGTCACAACGTTCACCGCCCCTTCGGGAAAGCCCGCTTCGGCGAATGCCTCGATGATCAGCTGGTGCGTGAGGGGGCAGCTTTCGCTGGCCTTGAGGATCACGCTGTTGCCGCAGGCGAGCGGCACCGCGATGGCTCGCACGCCGAGAATGATCGGCGCATTCCACGGGGCGATGCCCAGGATCACGCCGACCGGTTCGCGCAAGGCCATCGCGATCGTGCCCTCGTGATCGGAAGGGATGACTTCTCCACCGACCTGCGTCGTCAGCGACGCGGCTTCGCGGACCATCCCGCTGGCGAGCGCGAGGTTGAACATAGCCCAACCCGCCGTCGCGCCGATTTCGCCCATCATGGCGGCGACGAACGCGTCCTTGCGGTCCATCAGAGCGTCGGCGGCCTTCATCAGCACCGCGCGTCGGGCGTTCGGCCCGAGCTTTGACCAAGCCGCGAAACCCTGCTGCGCCCGCGCCGCGATCGCCGGAACATCCGCCGCGCTCATCGCCGGCGCAGAGGAAGCCACTTCACCCGTCATCGGATTGCGGCGCTCAAACGTGCGTGTAGCCATAATTCTTCCTCCTGCCGGTTCATTCTGGGTTGGATAATTGTTGCTGGCGGGGACGCCATCGGCGCCTTCGTCGCGCCGGATGCTTGCGGACTGTCAGACCTCCGAGAAGTGCACGTTGCGATCGAGCTCGCTGAGATAGCGCAAGCCGTTGGTGACATGGCGGCGCATCGCCGCCTCAGCCGCTTCGGCATCGCCCGACATCACCGCTTCGAGAATCTCCTGATGGTCCTGCACCGCGGCGCGCAGGCGCTCTCCGCGATAGAAGGCCTCGAACACCAGATGATGGATCGGGGTGTTCAGGCGATGGACGATGTCCTGGATTACCTGGTTGCCGCCGCCCTCCATCAACAAGTTGTGCCAGCGCGAGTTCAGTTGCGAGAATTGCTCCGGGCGGGCGCTGGCGACGCAATCTTCCATTTCTCGGGCCAGGCGAGCCACCTCAGCCTTTTGCCCGGCAGTCGCCTTGCGGGTAAAATCGGCGGCGCATAGCCCCTCGAGCGCGCCGCGCGCGGTGTACAGCTGGCGAACCTCGTCCATGGTCGCGTTGCGAACCGAGGCTCCGCGGAATTCCTCGATTTCGACGAGCCCCTCGGCCGCCAGCCGCTGGAATGCTTCGCGGACCTTGAACCGGCTCCCGCCGGTCTGGCGGATGATGTCGACTTCGACGAGTCGCTGCCCGGGAACAAGACGCTGGCCCCGGATCTGGCTGCGAATCCAGTCGGCGATCTCGATGCCCGTGGGCGCCTTGCGCGGCAGGAGTTCACTCATCTCCATTTATCCGCGCTACCGTCGGTAACAAGATTGTCAATAATTTTGTCAGCGCGATTCTCGTTGAAACGCATCCGGCCTCGCGCTTGATTGAACCGGG
>DATJHD010000094.1:0-10879 GCA_035494275.1 Croceibacterium sp. | reverse complement strand
GCCTTGAACAGCCCCAAGTCGATCGCATCCGCCGCGGCCTTGTATCCCGCGTCGTTGCCGTGGAGGTGATCGCCGAAGTGGTAGCCCTCGCGCATCTTCTGCGGGTCGGCCGGGTCGGCGAACGCGGTGTCGAGGCGGATCACGCCGTCGAAGGCGCCGCCGGTGATGATCCAGTTGTTGATCTTCTGCCGCGCCGCCTCGCCTTCGGGGGACCAGTAAGTTGCGCCCTTGTACGGGCCGATGGGTGAGCCGATCACCTTGATGCCGTGGAGATGCGCGCGCTCGATCAACTGCTTGTAGCCGGCGATCATCATATCGGCATCGATCGGGGTGTTGGCGAGGCCGGGGATCTGCGGGCCGCCGGTGCGCTGGGCGCCGAACTGGATGCCGAGGTCGTTCACCCCTTCGAACACGATCATGTACTTGACGTTCGGCAGGCTCAGCACGTCGGCGTCGAAGCGGGTCAGCGCGGCATCGCCCATGCCCGGGCTGAGCACGCGGTTGCCGCTGATCGCCTCGTTGGCGACGGCCCATTCCTGGTGCGCGGCGTGCAACCGGTCTGCGAGGATGTCCGGCCAGCGGGTGTTCTTCCCTGCCGTCGAGCCGACGCCGTCGGTGATCGAATCGCCAAAGGCGACGATCGTGCCGAGCGCGTCGGGCGAATCCACGTCGACGCCGGCGAGGAACGCGCGGAACTGCTTCTTGTCGGCCGGGGTGAAGGGCTTGCCGACGAAGTTGCCGGGTGGCGAGACGTCGAGTTCGTCCTGCCCGGTGAGGTGGCAGGTGCACGGGCCGGTCGCCTCGGGGAGGTAGAACTCGACGCGCAGCCGCGAGAGATCGGGGGTCTTGAGTGCGACCGGATCGCTGGTGAACGGCGCGCCGGTGGGGATCGTGGCGCTCGCCGCGCCGCCGAACACGAGCGCGCGGCTGGTGCCGGGGATCTCGTTGCCGGTGTCGTCGATGCGGAACACTCGCGCGGCGCCGATCTTCAGCGGGTGCTGGCCGTAGCGATTGGTGAAGCGCACGCGCAGGCGGTCGCCGCCCTCGGTGATGCGAATGACCTGGCTGAGCGTGACGTTGTTGTAGTCCGCCGCCGCGAACGGTCCGGTGGTGCCGATCGGCGCGTGCGGCGAGGCGGCCCAGCTGGCGACCCATTTGGCCTCGGCCGGAGCGGCGGTGAGCGCCATCGCGGCCCCGCCGATCATCAATGCAGCAACCCTCATTAGCTTCCCTCCCTCGAAGTCCTCTCCCGCAACGGAAGAGGGCTTTGAACACCCAACGGCGCTACGATCGCTTGTAAACCCAGTATTCCGGCCCCCAGCGCTGCTCCAAATCCGCAAGGCACTCGCGATGGATTTCGCGCACGCGCGCCGGGGTCATGTATTCGGCCGGGTCGATCTCCTCGATCCGCAGCGTCGACTTGTCTTCGTAGAGGTGCTCGCCCTTGAGTAGCGCGTTTGCGTCGTAAGGCCAGATGAATGCCTGCAGCGAGTGGACGAGGTAGAGGCCATCGTCCTTGTCGACCTTGTGACCGAGCTTCCTGAGCTCCGCGCCGGTGCTCATCTGGTGGAACCACATCTCGTCGGCGATGCCCCAGTCGGCCACCGCGACGAGGTCGCCACTATTCCACAGCACGATCTCGCCGATCGAGGAGTAGAAGTCGAACACGCCGTGGCGGCCCTTTACCTGGAACGGGCTGTCGCCCCAGGTGATGTGATAGACCGGATCGTCGGCCATCATGTCGGGGGCCGTGATCTCCTCGAACATCGAAGCGCCTTCGAGGTGCACGTGGCGGCAATAATTCTTGAGGATCGCCCGGTGCAGCGGTTTCTCGGTCCGCTCGAGCAGCTCCAGAGTCGGGTCCATACAGTGATAGACTTCGCTTTCGTACTTGCTGGCCATCGGGTTCCTTCCCGGCGCTGGATGCCGCCGCTTCGGCGGCAATCCTAGCCGCGCGGATGGACGCGGCAAGGATATTCACGTCACCAGGTAAGTTCGAGGGTACTGCCGCTTTCGCAGCGGTACTCGCGGCGGCTGCCGACGCAATGGGCGCGAAGGGGTTGTTCGTTCGCCGTCACGCGGAGGTCCGGAATGCGCTTCCGCGGAGGTGGGCACAGCGCCAGCAGCGCCTCCTGCCCGGCCTCTCCGGCGAGATGGACGATGACCGCGCGGTCGCTAGGCCGGTCGATCGCGAGCAGGAAGTGGTCGCAGAATAGCCGGAAGGGGGCACCCTCCAGCACGTGGAAGCTGCGGGTGGCGAAGACCATCGCCCCGCCCGCGCCATACACTTCCTGTCCGACCTGGCCGGCCGGCTGGCCGTCGACGTAAAGATCCTCGAGCGGGAACGAGAGTTCGCGGGCAATGTGGCCGTTGCGCTGCGTCTTGGCGAGCACCTCCGCCGGCAGGGCTTCGGGGTAGTAGAACCACGCCCGGTCGAGCGCGTACTTGCAGTATTCGGCGAGCAGCGTGCGCGCGGCAGGCTCCATTTGCGGGCCGGACTCCCTGAGGCAGACTTCGAACGCGGCAAAGCTGTCGAAGCATTCGAACATCGCCATGTACGGCGCGTCGTGCAGCGCGGTGGCGCCGAGGAAATTGCGATAATGGCGGGCGTTGCCGATGTCGGATTCCCACATCGCGGTGTTGTGGAAGAAGCTCGCCAGGAAAATATAGCACTGCCGCAGGTACGATTCCTCCAGCGTGATGCGCCATAGCCGCAGGCAGGCTGCGGTGCCCCAGGCGGTGAGGTTCGCCTGGTAGTTCAGCTCGAACCTCGCGCCGCGGGCGGCATCGAGCGCAGCGCGCGCCTCCTCGAGATAGCGCTGGTCGTTGCTGAGGTCGAAGGCCTGCAACATGACGTAGGCATAGATGCCCCCGACGTCGGTCTGGCCGTGGCCGTCGTCGTCGCGCGAGGCGGTGATGACCGAGAAGTCGCCGATCCTGAACTGGATCGGCCACTTGTACCTGAAGTGCTGCGCGGCCTCGATGGCGCGCGTCAGCGAGCCGAAGAACATCTGCCGCGCGCCGGCATCGCCGCCTTCGGCAAGGCGCGCGAGATTGAGCAGCGGATGGTACATGTACCAGCTGTCGACCGCGTCCTTGTCCTTGTCCCCGCCGACGTTCGGCAGGTAGCGGCGCAAAGTCTCGAGCTCCGTATCGCGAAACTCGCCCACCCCGCGGCGCATGTCGGCGAGGATGGCAGGCTCCTCGCCCGACCACCCGCGCCAGTCGTACATCGCTGCGAGCAGGGTCAGCTGGACCATGCAATCGGGGTATTCGGCATTTGTGTACGGCCGCGCGAAGCGGGCGCCATAATGGCTGACGGTCGCGAGCGGCGACGAGTCGAGATCGGCCAGCGTGCGGCGGGCGCGCTCGGGCCAGTCGCGGTATTCGACCAGTGGGCGTTCGAGGCACGGGTAGACGGCGCCGAGCAACTGCAGGAAGCGGCGTGCCTGGTCCTCCTCGGCGCCGTGCGAATTCCCGTTTAGCGCGATCAGCGCGCGGCTGATCGGCACCTCCTCGCCCGCGGGCAGCGGTTTCGGCTGCGGCTGGCCGCGCATTTCCTGTGCCGGCGGCAGGTAGCCGAGCTCCGGCCAGCTTCCGCCGACGGCACCGTCGGGCGTGGTTCCGGTCGCCCGGAAGTAGGGGTTGAGAGCGGTCAGGTCCTGGAAATAGAGCAGGCTGCCGAAGTTCGGCCCGGTCAGCCGCAGGAACAGGGCGCCCGCGTTCATGCCGCGCTGGGCGAGCTCGACATTGCCCTCGGCGCTCGCCGGGTCGCCGTCCTCGCCGAGCATGAACAGGTCGCGCCCCTGCCACGGCACGATCAACGGTCGTACGGGCGTCAGCGCAAGGCTCGTTCGGATGACCGGCACCGCGCCCGGTTCGATCCCAAGCGACGCTCGCCATTGGCCGACCGGCGTCGTCACTTCGAGGCGCAACAGGTCGTTGCCGCGGCGGCGGCGGACGACCGGGGCACCTTGCGAGGCCGGGCACAGGCGCAGGGCGAAGCCGCCTTTGCCCGGGCCGCGGTGCGCGACGAGCCAGATCGCTTCTTGGCCGCGTTCGACGACGAAGCGGAAATCTCCCGCTGCGAATTCGGCGAGCCGCCGGTTACGCCCGTTCAGCTCATCGGACAGCCGGATCGCCGCCTCGGTCAGTGGGACTTCGGGGGGGTCGGAAAGAGCCATCTAAACTCCGCGAGCCTGTCGCGGGTCCAACGGAAGTTTGCGCGGGCGGTTCCTTTCGCTCAGGCAGCCGCGACCCGCCGCCGTTGCCACGCCTGAATGAGAAGGCCGAGCACGGTGCCGGTGGCGATGGCGGCGGTGAGATCGGCGAGCACCGTCATCGCCGCGGTCAGCAGGAGCAGGCCGAGCTCCCATTTCGGCAACGCCAGCCGGTGCGGCCAGCGGTGCGGCTCGGCCATCGCCCAGGCGGTGATGATGAGCAGGCCTGCGAGCGTCGGCAGGGCAAGCTTGCCGGCCAGCGGGGCGAGCAGCACCATGGCGAGCAAGATCACCAGCGCGTGGACTATGCCGGCGACCGGCGTACGCCCGCCGGCGTCGACGTTGGTCGCGGTGCGGGCGATCGCGCCGGTCGCGGGCAAGCCGCCGAACAGCGGCGAGGCGATGTTGGCCGCGCCTTGCGCCAGCAGCTCGGCGCTCGTGCGGTGGGCTCCCCCGATCATGCGGTCGGCAACGAGCGCGGAAAGCAGGGATTCGATCGCCGCGAGCAGCGCAATCGTGACGGCGCTGGGGAACATCTGCACGATGAGCCTGCTCGAGATCGGCGGCAGGTGCGGCCAGCCGAGGCCGTGCGGCAGCGCGCCGAAGCGGCTCGTCACGGTGGCGACGGAAGGCAGGGCCAGCCAGGCGAGGGCGCTGAGGACCAATACCACGACCGCCCGTCCGCGGAACTGCGGGGCGTACCTGCGGACGAGGGCGATGCCGACTACGGTCGCCACGCCGAGTGCGAGCGAGGGCCATTCGATGGTGCCGCGCGCCGCCCACAGGCCTTGCATCTTGGGAATGAAGTCGGCGGGAAGCGGCCCCGTCTCCAGCCCGGCGAGGTCCTTCAGCTGGCTCGTCGCGATGACGATCGCGATGCCGATGGTGAAGCCTTCGATCACCGGCTCCGGGATCAGCCGGATCAGCCGCCCGGCGCGCAGCACGCCGCCGATGACGAGGATGAAGCCGGCCATCAGCGTGGCCAGCTGAAGCCCGGCGAGGCCGTGCTTGGCGATTATTCCGTATACCACGACGATGAACGCGCCGGTCGGTCCGCCGATCTGCACCCGGCTCCCGCCGAGCGCCGAGATCAGGAACCCGGCGACGACTGCTGTCACCAGCCCGGCCGCGGGCGGCGCACCCGAGGCGATGGCGATGGCGATGCTGAGCGGCAGGGCCACCAGCGCCACCGTCGCGCCGGCGATACTGTCATGGAGGAACTGCCCCCGGTCGTAGGTCTCGAGGGTCGTGAAGAGCTTGGGCGTCATGGGTCTGCGCGGCACTTCGCAGGGGGGCGACAGCGGCGCGCTCCGGAATATTACCAGGTTGCCGCGCGGTTAGAGCGGATTCCCGTCCTTATCGCGGTAAATCTCCCGGCGCCCCACGTGGTTCGCGGGGCCGACGAGGCCCTCCTCCTCCATTCGCTCGATCCACTTGGCGGCGGTATTATAGCCGACGCCCAGTTGGCGCTGGAGCCAGGAGCCGCTGGCCTTCTGATGCTCGATGACGATCTGGCACGCCTGGCGGTACTTGCGTTCCTCGGGATTGTCGCTGGCGGTGAACTCGTCCTCGAACGCAAAGCCGCCGTCCTCGGGCTCCTCGGTCACGGAATCGACGTAATCGGGCTCGCCCTGGCCGCGCCAGTGCTCGGCGACGCGCTCGACTTCCATTTCCGAGACGAACGGACCGTGGACGCGCACCAGCGCGCCGGTGCTCGGTTTGTAGAGCATGTCGCCCTTTCCGAGCAGCTGCTCGGCGCCTTGCTCGCCGAGGATCGTGCGACTGTCGATGCGACTGGTGACGTTGAAGCTGATACGCGTCGGCAGGTTGGCCTTGATCACGCCGGTGATGACGTCGACCGAGGGGCGCTGTGTCGCCATGATCAGGTGGATGCCGGCCGCGCGGCTCTTCTGGCTGAGCCGCTGGATGAGGACCTCGATCTCCTTGCCGACGGTGATCATCAGGTCGGCGAGTTCGTCGACGATGAGGACGATCTGCGGCAACACCCGGTAGTCGAGCTGCTCCTCCTCGTAGATCTCGTCGCCGGTCTCGGGATCAAAGCCCGCCTGCACCCGGCGGCCGAGCGGCTTGCCCTTGGCGATCGCCGCCTTCACCCGGTCGTTGAAACCGCCGAGGTTGCGCGCGCCGATGTCGCTCATCATGCGATAGCGGCGCTCCATCTCCTCGACCGCCCACTTCAGCGCGCGGACCGCCTTGTGCGGGTCGGTGACGACCGGACTGAGCAGGTGCGGGATATCGTCGTAGAACTTCAGCTCGAGGATCTTGGGGTCGATCAGGATCAGCCGGCATTCGTCCGGGTTGAACTTGTAGAGCAGGCTCAGGAGGATGCAGTTGAGCCCGACCGACTTGCCCGAGCCGGTCGTACCGGCGACGAGCAGGTGGGGCATTGCGGCGAGGTCGGCGACAATGGGCTCACCGGCGATGTCCTTGCCGAGGATGATCGGCAGCGTCGCCTTGGCGTCCTGGAACAGTTCGCTGGCCGCCAGCTCCTTGAAGCTGACGACCGACCGATGCGCGTTGGGAAGCTCGATGCCCATCACCGTCCTGCCGGGGATCGCCGCGACGCGAGCGCTGATCGCGCTCATGTTACGGGCGATGTCCTCGGCGAGGCCGATCACCCGGCTGGCCTTGATGCCGGGCGCGGGCTCCAGCTCGTACATCGTCACGACCGGGCCCGTGCGGACGGCGGTGATCTCGCCCTTGACGTTGAAGTCGTCGAGCACTGTCTCCAGCAGGCGCGCGTTGCGCTCCAGCGCCAGCTTGTCGAGCTTGGGTGCCTTGTCGGGTGCCGGATCCTCGAGGAGGTCGAGGCTCGGCAGCTCGTAGTTCGCGAACAGGTCCTTCTGCTTGGCCTTGCCGCCGAGCCTGGCCGGGCGGGGCGGTTGTGTCGGATCGGTGATCTCGGGCGGCTTGCGTGGCGACTGCTCGCCTTGCGGCTCCGGCCGCAGCTCGCGGACGCGCTTTTCGCGCGCCGGCTTGAACGGGTTGTCCTCGCGCAGGTCGGGCAGGCGGCGGAGCGTTCGCGGCAGGGTCAGAAGCTGCGCCCAGTCGAACGCGAACACGCGGCCGACCAGCACCGCGCCGCCGACGAGGCAGACGAGGGCGAGGCCGAGGATGGTCCACGCCTGCGCGGCTTCTGGCAGGCGGTGGGCGAGGGCGGTGATGCCTTTCGCGCCGAGCAGGCCGGTGAGGCCGCCGAGGCTCGCCGGCAGGTTGCCGCCCGACGTGTCGAAGGTCAGGCTGAGCACCGCCGAAAGCAGCGCCATGCCGACGAGCATCATCGCCACCGTGCGCCACCAGCGGCGGCCATGCGGCGTCTCCTCGTCCCCGGCGTCGCGCCACAGCTTGCGGGCGAAAGCATAGAGCAGCGGCAGCAGCAGAACGGCGACGACACCGAAGCCGAGCAGCGCCAGGTCCGCCGCCCACGCGCCGGGATAACCCATCCAGTTCAGCGGCGGGCCGCTGGCGGCGGTCGAGAACGACGGGTCTGTCTGGTGGTAGGAAACGAGGGCAAGGCCGAGGAAACCGGTCGCGAAATAGAGCGCGACCGCCCCGCCGAGCTGCAGCGCGCGCGCCAGCGAACGGCGGAACGCCGCGCGCCAGTCCGCCGGCTCCGGTCTTGCTGCCCTGGTCGCCATCGCCTTGACCCCTTCGCGCGCCATTGTCGCCGGTGGCGGACTCGCCGTCAAGGAATCACGTTTTGTTTCCCAAGGGGTGTGCCCGTTTTTCATCACGCACGGGCGCAAATGTGCCAAGAGCGAACGCAGAACCCTCGTCCTCGCCGGGGTAGGAAACCGATTGTGGCCGTGGCGCTCGCGCGAGCTGGTACCGGTCTTCAGGCATGACGACGCAGTGGAAGGAGCCCTTCGCCCTCGTGCCTTCGTTTGCGCGAATCTCAGCTCAAGCCATCGATTGCGGCCCACCGTGGCCATCCGAGCCGCCGAGCGGTCCGGGCGGTCATTCCGCCGAGCGCGATCACGGGCATATGCGCGTGTCTTGCGAGCAGGCGGAAACCTAAAGGCCCGAGCGCAGGTCTATCGGGATGCGAGCGGGTCGGGAAGGCGGGAGACAGCAGCACCGCGTCGGCCTTCACGCGGTTGGCGAGGCCGATATCGGCGAGATCGTGCGCCGTCGCCAGCGCGAGCAGGCCGCGTGTCGGATAGAGCGCGCGCGGCGGGCCGTAGAGGCCGTCGGCGCCCCACTCGCGGGCGGTGATCGCATCATCGGCGAGGATGCAGGCATGGCCGCGCCCGCGGGCGATGCGGGTGAGCGCCGACCAGCGGGCGATGCGCTTGTCCGGCGGCAAGTGGTAGTGGCGGTAGATGAAGCCGGACCCGCGCGGCAGGCGCTTGAGCGCGTCCTCCAGCACCCCATCGTTGCGCACATCGGAGATCAGCCACAGGTCGGGGAAAGTCTGGCGCGCGGGCATCGCCGCGCTATAGCGCCGCCTCATGGAAAGCGCAGCCACGAGGCTCGGAACCGTCCGCGAGCGGATCGCGCATGCCTGCAAGGTCGCGCGGCGCGAGGTGCACGAGGTGACGCTGGTCGCCGTCAGCAAGACGCATCCGGCCGAGGCGATCGAGCCGCTGCTCGAAGCGGGGCAGCAGGTGTTCGGCGAGAACCGCGTGCAGGAAGCGCAAGCCAAGTGGCCGCGATTGCGCGAGCGCTGGCCGGCGGCCGAGTTGCACCTTGTCGGCCAGCTGCAATCGAACAAGGCGGCGGACGCGATGACGCTGTTCGACTGCATCCACTCCCTCGACCGGCCGAGCCTGGTCACCGCGCTCGCGAAGGCGATGGACAAGGCAGGCCGAAGAGTGCCGTGCTTCGTCCAGGTCGACATCGGCGAGGAGTCGCAGAAAGGCGGCTGCGCGATCGCCGGGCTGCCAGCGCTGCTCGCCGAAGCGAACGCGGCGGATGTGTCCGTGGTTGGCCTGATGTGCGTGCCGCCCCTCGGCATCGAGCCCGCGCCGTTCTTCGCCCTCCTCGACAAGCTCGCCCGCGACCATGGCTTGCCGGGTCGCAGCATGGGCATGAGCGGCGACTACGAAACCGCGATCATGCTTGGCGCGACGCACGTGCGGGTGGGCACTGCGCTGTTTGGGGAGCGGGATCCAAGAACCTGAGCCCGCAACGGCGACGTCTGTGATCTACCCTTTCATACGGTATGTCTGTCTGGCACCTTGTCCGCGAAAGCGGAGGTGGGCTACCAGATTTCGGGCGGCCATAGGGACGGCCGCTCCGCCGTCTTGGTCGGCACCTGTCAAACCGCGTGCAGCACGCCCCGGTACTCCATGTCCTCGAGCGCGCGCCCCGCGCCTCTGGCGACGCAGTAGAGCGGGTCGTCGGCGCGGATCACGGGCAAGCCGGTCGATTCCGCCAGCACCGTGTCGAGCCCCACGAGGAGCGAGCCGCCGCCGGTCATGACGATGCCGCCCTCGATGATGTCGGCTGCAATCTCCGGCGCGGTCATCTCCAGCGCGTTGCGTACGCCGTCGACGATCTGTCCGACGGTTTCGGCGAGCGCTTCGACGATCTCTTCCTGACTGATCGTCCGCTCGGTCGGGACGCCGCGAACGACGTCGCGGCCGCGGATCTTGGCGGTGTGCGGCTGCGCGCCGTTCAAAGTGGCCGAACCGATCTCGAACTTGATCCGCTCGGCGGTCGCCTCGCCGATGACGAGGTTGTGATTGCGGCGCACGTGCGCGGCGATGGCGTCGTCCATCTGGTCGCCGCCGACGCGCAAGCTCAGCGTCACGGCGAGGCCGCCGACCGACAGCACGCCGACCTCGGTCGAGCCGCCGCCGATATCGACAACCATCGAGCCGATCGGGCGCGTCACAGGCAGGTCGGCGCCGATCGCCGCGGCCATCGGCTCGTCGATCAGCCACACCTTGCGCGCGCCGGCGTTGGTCGCCGCGTCGCGGATCGCCCGGCGCTCGACCACGGTCGAGCCCGAGGGCACGCACAACACGATCTCCGGACTGCCGCGCAGGCGCACGCCGGCGTTGGCCTTGGCCTTCTGCATGAAGTGCTTGAGCATTTCCTCGGCGATCTCGAGGTCGGCGATGACGCCATGGCGCAGCGGACGGACGGTCTCGACGTTGTCGGGCGTCTTGCCGAGCATCAGCTTGGCGTCGTCACCGACCGCGCGCACGCGGCGAATTCCGTTGATCGTCTCCAGCGTGACTACCGACGGCTCGCCGAGAACGATGCCATGCCCCTTCAGATAAACGACCGTGTTCGCGGTCCCCAGATCGATAGCAAGATCCGCGGCCCGAAACGGGAAAAAACCCATGAATGACATTAAATTGACCCGTCCTACCCCTAAGCGCGAATGCGCGTGCACGCCGATTCCCGAACGCGGCTTTACTTCGCGTGAACCATGCCCTGCTGGCGATAGGCTAGCGACGGCTGGAGGCAGGCGAAGGTTGAGCTGAGTCGGCGGCTAGGCCGCGGTCGCGACAAATTGGTCGCTGGCTGCGTGGAGCAGGGCGGAATCGAGGGCCTTGAGCCGCTCGGGGCTCTGGATCTTGTGGCCGATGAGGTCGGTCACGTAGAACGTGTCCACCGCGCGCTCGCCGTAATTGGTGATGTGCGCCGAGTTGATCGTCACCTTGTTCTCGAACAACGCCCGGGCG
>DATJHD010000093.1:0-4434 GCA_035494275.1 Croceibacterium sp. | reverse complement strand
TACGGGGTGATCCGGCTCGACGCCAAGCCGCCGAAGAAGCCGCCGCTCCTCTCGTGGCTGCTGTTCGGCAACGGCCCCGGCCCGGGCGAGGCGAGCTATTCGTGGCGCAAGGAGCACGGCGACAAGGAGGCCGGCAAGTTCGCCATCAAGTGCGACATGTGCTCCGGCATCGACGGCGGCCCGGCATGCGTGCGCGCCTGCCCGACCGGGGCCGCGATCCGTGTCGGACCGGAGAAGTTCCTCACTTTCACCAAGCTCGCCGAGGACGCCGACTGATGGCGAGCGCGGCGGGCAAGTACGCGGCTGACGAACGGCGGCGCGACTCCGATCACGAGAGCTTCCTCGTCCACCGACGGATGCGCTGGTTCAAGGTCGCGATCATCGTCTCGATCGTCGCCATCCTCGGCTATGCCCTCGCCGACGTGAAGCCGCGCCCGAACGGGGGAAGCTGGTACGGCTACACGCTCGGCACGATCGGCGCGCTGCTGATCGTCTGGCTGTCGCTGCTCGGCGTGCGCAAGCGGGCGATGACGCCGGGCTCCTGGTCGCTGAAATCATGGACCAGCGCGCATGTCTATCTCGGCCTGTCGCTGATCGTGATCGCGACGCTCCACACCGGTTTCCAGTTCGGCTGGAACGTCCATACCCTCGCCTACGCGCTAATGATGCTGGTGATCCTTTCGGGCATCTACGGGATCGTCGTCTACGCGATGCTGCCGACCTCGCTCAGCAACAATCGGCGCGAAATGACCAAGCGCGAGATGGTCGAATCGCTTGCCGCGATCGACCGCCAGCTCGACCAGGCCGCGCAGCCGCTCGGGCGCGCGCAAAGCGATCTCGTGATCGCCGCCCTCGACCAGGACCCGTTCGGCTTCGGCGTGTGGACGCGCCTGTCCGGCCATTACCGCAACTGCCGCACCCAGGCCGCGATCGCGGCGTTCTTTGATATCCGCGGCAAGAGCGAAGCCGAAGAGCGCGTCCGCGCTCTCCTCGGCAAGCGCATCGCCCAGCTGCAGCAGATCCGCCGGCACCTGCGCCTCAAGGCGATGCTGGAAGTCTGGCTCTATGTCCACGTGCCGGCGACGATCGCCTTGCTGGGCGCGCTGACCGCCCACATCGTCAGCGTGTTCTACTACTGGTGACGCGACGATGACCTTCCGTGTCCGCACCATCGACACGACGGCCGCGGGGCGCGAGATCGTGCGCGAGCGCGAGATCGCCAAGGACAGCCTCGTCATCGGCCGCGCGGCCGAGAGCGACGTGCACCTGCCGGACCTCGCCGTCGAGCAGCAGCACGTGCGCGTCTCGCAGACACCGGCCGGGCAGCTGCGGGCCGAGGCGCTCGGCACGCTCGGCTTCACGGTCGATGGGCGAGCGACGACCGGGGCGACCCTCTCGCCACGCGAGGGCGCGGAGCTGGCCGTCGGCTCCTACCGGCTCGAATTTGCCTCCGCCGCCGACGGCGCGGTGGCGGTCACGGTCCGCAGCACCGAGGGCCAGGACGATCACGGCAAGGACGCTCTCGGCAGCTTTTCCCTCGCGAGCGTGCTCCCGGGCAAGCGCGTCATCGCCTGGAGCGCGCTGGCGATCATCGTCATCGCCTTCCTCGCGGTGCCGATCTACTCGCACATGACCCGAATCCCGACCAAGCCGAGTATCGACAGGCCGGGAACGGTGGTGATGGACGCGAGCTGGTCGCCCGGCCCGCTCAGCCAGGTCCACCATGCCCTCGAGAAGAATTGCGAGGCGTGTCACGTGAAGGCGTTCGTCGCCGTGCGCGACAACGCCTGCCTCGCTTGCCACCAGGATGTCGGCGACCATGGCGATCATGCGAAGCTGCTCGCGGCGAGGGGCCCGACGAGCTGGGGCGCCGGCCTTCAGCGAGCGGTGGCGAGGGTGTTCAACAAGCCCGGTCCCGGCGCGTGCACCGATTGCCATATCGAGCACCAGGGCAGCGGGCCGATGCCCGACACGCGGCAGCAGTTCTGCGCCGATTGCCACGGCTCGCTCGACGAGCGGCTGAAGGACACCGCGCTCGGCAACGCCTCCGACTTCGGCAAGGTCCATCCCGAGTTCGTCGCGTTGATGGCGACGAGCCCGAACCAGGCCAGGCCGACGCGCGTCTCATTGGCTTCGCATCCCAGGCAATGGGACGGGCTTCGTTTCCCGCATGACGTCCACCTCGACCCGCGCGGCGGCGTCGCCAGGATGGCCGTGACGCTCGGGAAGGCGAGCGGGTACGGCGCTGCGCTCGACTGCGACGACTGTCACCACCCGACGGCCGACGGCGCCCGCTTTCTGCCGGTGAACATGGAGCACGACTGCGAGGCGTGCCACAGCCTGGTCTACGACAAGGTTGGCCCGACGTTCCGCACGCTGCGCCACGGCGACATTGCGCAGATGCAGGCGGATCTCGTCGCGTCCGACCGGTCCGGCCACGCGCCCATCGTCACCGGCCGCCGCCGCCCGGGCGAATACGCGCCGGGCGGCCTCTATTACGGCAACTTCGCCGGCGGCAGCGGCCTCGTCGCTCGGGCCATGGCTCCTGACGGCGTGTGCGGCGAATGCCACTTCGCCAGCCGCTCGGACGGGCGCCTCGGCGTGATGCCGGTGACCCAGCCGGCGCGCTTCTTCGCCCACGGCTGGTTCAGCCATGCCGACCACAGGCAGGAGAAATGCGAGTCCTGCCACGCCGCGAAAACGTCGAAGGCCTCGAGCGACCTGCTGCTGCCGGGCATCGGCAAGTGCCGCGAATGTCACTTGGGTGAGGATAGCAGGAAGGCAAAGGTGCCCTCCGGCTGCGTGATGTGCCATAGCTACCATCCCCGCGAGGGTGCCCCTGCTTCGCTGGAGCGGATTGCCATGCGGGAACGGGAGTGAACGAGCGGGTCGTTGCGCAGCACGAACAAGGCACAGGCATGAGGGGGGCCGAGGGATGCTGATCGCGCAGATGACCGATATTCACATCGGTTTCGCGCCTCACGAAAAGCCGGAGGAACTCAACCGGCAGCGCTTCCGCGCCACGCTCGCGCGCCTCATCGAGTCTCCCAATCGCCCCGACATGCTGGTGCTGAGCGGCGACATCACCGACCGCGGCGACCAGGAAAGCTACGCGCGCACCGCCGAGCTTCTCGCCGGGTGTCCGTTTCCCGTGTGGCCGATGTGCGGCAACCACGACGCCCGCGCCGAGCTGCTCCGCGCGTTTCCGCAGGTCAAGGCGGACGACGGCTTCCTGCAGTACGTGATCGAACGGGAGGGCCTCAGGATCGTGCTCCTCGACACGCTCGACGAAGGCCGCCACGGCGGCGCGTTCTGCGAGCGGCGCCAGGCCTGGCTGGAAGCGCGGCTGGACGAGGCGCCGGCCACGCCGACGCTGATTTTCATGCATCACCCCCCGGTCGTCAGCGGCATCGAGTGGATGGATCCCGGGCCGGACGAGCCCTGGGTGCGGCGTGCCGCCGCGGCCTTGCGCGGCCGAGAGCAGGTGGTGGCGATCCATTGCGGTCATCTTCACCGCCCGCTGGCGACCACGTTCGAGGGCATACCGCTGTCGGTCACGTCGTCGGTCGCGCCGCTCGTAGCGATGGACCTGCGCCCGATCGACGCCGACCGGCCGGACGAGCGCGACCTCATCACGACCGAGCCGCCGACCTACGCGCTGCATCGGTGGGACGGCACCAACCTCGTCACGCATTACGAGCGCATTTGTGAATGGCGCGTGCTGGCGCACTACACCGCCAACCTGCAGCCGATGATCCGGGACATGTTCGCGGAGCGGTAAATCCTGTTCCGAAAGGCAAGCTGGCCTTCGCAAGGCGTGGCGGAGGCAGTCGAAGCGCCATGCGCCTGGCAAATCCCCGCCACCGTCCCTGCGAGGGCCTCCCTCCCCCCGCACCGGCGAGGCGTTACTTGCCTGCCAGCAGCGGCCCTCGTCCGGGCACCCAGGCTTTCATGTCGACGTCGTCGCTCACCTTCCAGGGCACCCCTCTGCTGGTGAGGAAGAGCCGTTCCATTTCCTTGCGATTGAACGGGCGCGAGCCGATGCGGCCGAAGATGGCGATCTGGCCGCCGGTCTCGTCGACCGCCCGGTCGCGGTCGAGGCCTTTCGACAGGGCCAGCGCCGGCGACGGCGTCTTCGCCCACGCGATCAGTTCGGGCCTGGGGGCCGGTGAGAAGCCGTAGAAGTTCGGCTGGCTGTCCGGGCTGGTCAGCTGGATGACCTTGAGCCCGTTGGCCCCGTCGGCGACGTAGGCGAACAATGAGGCGTTGGTCGAGCCGACGATGACGTCCTGCGCGTCGTTCAGCTGCCCGCCGAAGGTGACCGTCTGGTAGACTTTCGGCGCCTCCGGCCGCAGCACGTCGACGATCACCAGCCCCTCGCGTCCGCCCGCAACATAGGCATAAGTGCGCGCCACGTAGACACGATGCGCGTCC
>DATJHD010000092.1:0-2039 GCA_035494275.1 Croceibacterium sp. | reverse complement strand
CATCTTGAACAAGCGCAACGGGATCGAGAAGGACATCGCGCTGCATCCTGGACAGTCGGCGCGCTGGAAGGATGTCATCGTGCGCCTGCGCGCATGCGAAGCGACCGCGCCGTGGGAGGAGGAGAAGCTCACCGGCGCGTTTGTCCAGCTCGACGTGCAGCGGCCCGACAAGAAGTGGGGCCGTGTCTTCTCCGGCTGGCTTTACAAGGAATCGCCGTCCCTCAACGTCGTCGAGCACCCGGTCTATGACGTCTGGCCCAAGAGCTGCGAAATGACATACCCGCCCGGACCTCCGGCTCCGGCGGCGCCGGCGAGCTCGAGCAACCTGTCGAGCGCCAGGAAGTCCGGTGGCGCTGCCGGGGCCGCGCCCGCGACTTCGCCGACACCCGCCACCGCCGTCCGCCCTCCGCCGAGCGCCGCGGAGAGCAACGCGATATAGGTCTCGCGCGGGATGGTGATCGCGCCGAGCGACGCCAGGTGCTCCGTCATGAATTGGCAATCGAGAAGCGTGAAATTGCCGACTTTGAGGCGGGCGACGAGCCACGCGAGCGCGATCTTCGACGCATCCGTCTTCCGGCTGAACATGCTTTCGCCGAAGAAGGCGCGGCCGAGCTTCACGCCATAAACGCCGCCTGCGAGATCGCCGCCTGACCACACTTCGACCGAATGGGCATGCCCAGAGCCATGAAGCGCCAGCATGGCCTGCTCGAGCTCGGCGTTGATCCACGTCTCCCCGCGGTCGGCGCAGCCGGCGATCACGGCCGCGAAGTCGCGGTCGTGGGTAACCGTAAACTTGCCCGAGCGGAGCGTTCGCCGGAGCGAGCGCGAGACATGAAATCCGTCGAGCGGGATGATCGCGCGGTTTTTCGGCTCGACCCAGAACAGCTCGTCCGCCTGCCGGCTGTCCGCCATCGGGAAGATGCCGGTCGCATAGCCCTGCAGCAGCAGGCGGGGATCGAGCTCGCTCACGGGGTTAGCATCACAAAATCTCGCGCACCCTATCCTGAGGTCGGCAGAGGCGCACGCCGTTTGGAGTCTCAACGATCGGTCGCTCGATGAGGATCGGGTGCGCGATCATCGCGTCCAGCACCTCGTCGTCGGTGACCTCGGGGCGCTTCAACCCCAGCTCCTCGGCGAGCGGCTCCTTGGCGCGCAGACCGTCGCGCGGGCTGATGCCCGCGCGGGCGTAGAGCCGCCGAAGCTCGTCCCGGCTCGGCGGGTCCTTCAGATATTCGTGAATCCACACGTCGCAGCCCGAGTCCCGCAGGATATCCAGCGTCTTGCGCGACGTTCCGCACATCGGATTGTGATAAATTGTTGCTTTCATGCGAGCCCTTGTTCCTGCCGTGAATTCAAGCGGTTAAACAATGATTTAACCGACAATGGAGGGTTTCTTCTTTCGTCATCGTCGCGGTTGCGGAACGATGAGCCGCAATCGTCGTTCCAGCGAACGTAACATGCACCGTCGCGGGCGGTTCTATCTGCACGCATGGTGTGTGTTCCGGCAGCTCAACACAACGGGAGAAAGAGCGATGCGTAAATCTATAGTAGCCCTTACGCTTGCAAGTACGATTGCAGTCGCGGCCTGCACCAGCAATCCGCGCACCAATGCGATCGCGACCGACGCTGGCGTCGGCGCAGTCGGCGGTGCGGCGGTTGGCGCGGTTGTTCCGGGCGTCAGCCCGATCACCGGCGCCGCGGTCGGTGCGGCGATCGGCGGCCTTGCGGGCGCGGTCTGGGCCGACAACAACAATGACGGCTATGTCGACGGCTATGTCTACAACGGCCAATATTATGCCGGTCCGCCGGCGGGCTATGACCCGAACACTCACAGCGTTCTAGCCGGCGCCGCCACTGGCGCGCTCGGCGGCGCGGCCCTCGGCGCTGCCGCGGGTGCAGTGATCCCGGGTGTGAGCGTTCTTCAGGGCGCGGTGATCGGCGCTGCGGTCGGCGGACTTGCCGGCGCGGTGTGGGCCGACAGGAACAACGACGGCGTGGTGGACGGATATGTCTACAACGGGCAATACTATACCGGTGCA
>DATJHD010000091.1:0-4502 GCA_035494275.1 Croceibacterium sp. | reverse complement strand
GCATGCAACCCACGTTTGTTGGTGATGGTGACCGTCTGCCGTGCCTCGGCCATGGGCGTTTACGCGTCCTGCCCCAAGTACTCCGAAGCGACGGTGATGTAGTTGCGGCCCGCCTCACGCGCCGCGCAGACCGCGGCGGTCAGTTCCATGTCCTTGCGCGCGCCGGCAAGGCGGATCAGCATCGGCAGGTTGATTCCGGCGATGACTTCCGTCTTGCCGCGCTTGAGCAGCGAGATGGCGAGGTTCGAAGGGGTGCCGCCGAACAAGTCCGTCAAGATGGCGACACCCTGGCCCGAGTCCACCCGCTTGATCGCAATGGCGATCTCGCGCCGACGGGCCTCCATGTCGTCGTTGGGACCGATGCAGATGGTGGCGACATCGGCCTGCTCGCCGACGACGTGCTCCATCGCGTGTACGAACTCCTCGGCCAGTCGGCCGTGGGTCACCAGGATCATTCCGATCATGTAGTCAGGTTACTCTCGAAGCGTTCACTCACGCCTAACGGCAGAGAAAGACGCGCCCCATACTCCCAATTCATGGCTGATGCGACCCCTCAATCCACTCCGCCGGGCGCGACCCGAGATTGCGGTGCAGAACGGTCGGCGAAAAGCCGCCCTCACGCAAGGCCGCGGAGATCTTTTCCGCCATGAATACCGAGCGGTGTCTCCCGCCGGTACAGCCAAAAGCGATGTTGACGTAGCTCTTCCCTTGCGCCGCGTAGCGCGGCAGCAGGTCTAGCAGAAGGTCGCGGATGCGCTCGAAGTTGGCGGCGAACGCTTCGTCCCTCTCGATGTGCGCGCCGACGGCCTGGTCGAGGCCCGTCAGCCCGCGCAGCTCCGGCTGCCAATGCGGGTTGTCGAGGTAGCGCATGTCGAACACGAGATCGGCCGCGGGCGGCACCCCGCGGGCAAAGCCGAAGCTCGCAACCGTCACGGTCATCTGCCCGTGCGCCTCGTGGGCAAAGTGCTGGCGGATGACCTGCCTCAACTCGTTCGACGAGAAGCGCGTGGTATCGATCAGCACATCGGCCCAGCGCCGCAGCGGGGCAAGCAGCTCGCGTTCGGCGCGGATGCCGGAATCGACGGGGACGTCCTGCGCGAGGTGGTGGCGCCGGCGGGTTTCGTCGTAGCGCCGCTGCAGCTCGGCGGTCGAGCAGTCGAGGAACAGCGTCGTGACTTCGAGCTCGCTGCGCGCGCTGAGCTGCTTGACCCGCTCGATCACGCGCTCGGGCGAGAAGCCGCGGGTGCGTGAATCGAAGCCGATCGCCAGCGGTGCCGCATCGCTCTCGCCGCGCTCGCCTTCGCCGATCAGGCGGGTGAGGAGGCGGATCGGGAAATTGTCGATCGCCTCCCAGCCGATGTCCTCGAGCTCGTGCAGCGCCGTCGTCTTGCCGGCGCCGAGCATGCCGGTGACCAGCAGGAGGCGCTGACGGTCGGGATTTGAGTCGTTCGGCATGCGCAAATTCCTGCGCGCTTGCCGCTTCAAAGGGAAGGGCTCAGCCCAATCCGTGCACTTTCAGGGCAAGCTCGGCGCGCAGGCACAAGCCGCGGGCCAAGGGGTAGAGCCGGATGAGCGGCAGCGAATGGCCGGCCCGCTCCACCCGGTCCACCTCGTCCACCGCGCGGGGCGCTTGCGGATCGAGCAAGATCGCCAGCGCGACAGGCGCCGAGCAGACGGGCAGCGAGATGAGGCCGATGTTGCGCACCTCGAGCAGCCCGGCGATGTTGGGCGGCGGCGAGGCCCACAACCGGTTTTCGCGCGGCTCGAGGGTCACCCCATCGTCACCGACCAGCACCGCGCCGCGATCGATCAGTTCGAGCGCAAGGGTGGACTTGCCGCTGCACGGCGCGCCTTCGATCAGCAGGGCCTGCCCGCCGATCGCCACGCAGGTGACGTTGGCGAGAACCGTGCTCACGCGGCCGGCAGCGTGAGCACCAGGCATGCGCCCGTGCCGTTCTCGGGCTCGCGCACGACCAGCGTGCCGTCGTGCGCTTCGGCAATCGCCCGGCCAATGGCGAGGCCGAGGCCGCTGTGCTGGCCGAAGTCCTCGGCCTCGGGCCGCAAGGAATTGAACCGCATGAAGACCTTCTCGCGCGCTTCGGCCGGAATGCCGGGGCCCTGGTCGCAGACGGAGGTTTCGACGAAGTCGTCCCGGCGCGCCACGCGCACCTCGATCGTGCCGTTCTCGGGCGAGAACGAGACGGCATTGTCGAGCAGGTTCTCGAGAATCCGCTCGAGCCTCAGCGGCACGCCCATGACCAGCATGGAGCCTCGCCCGCGCGACAGCTCCACGTGGCAGGACCCGTTCTCGCCGCGCGCCTCGCGCCGCTCGACAAGGTTGCCGACCAGCTTGCCGAGATCGATCGGCTCGAAGGTGGCCCGGCTCAGCTCGGCATCGATGCGGCTCGCTTCGGAGATTTCGCTGACCAGCCGGTCGATCCGGCGCACGTCGTGGGCAGCGACCAGGGTCAATTGCTTGCGCAGTTCGGGATCCTCGACCTTGCCGAGAGAATCGATGGCGCTGCGCAGGCTGGCGAGCGGGTTCTTGATTTCGTGCGCCACGTCGGCGGCGAAGCTCTCGACCGCATCGATGCGGTGGCGCAGCGCGCCCGTCATGTCGGCCACCGCGCGGGCGAGCAGGCCGATCTCGTCATGCCGTTCGGGCAACCGGGGCACCTGCACGTCGCGCTCGCGGCCCAACCGCACCCGCACGGCGGCCCGGGCGAGCGTGCGGAGGGGAGTGACGATCGTCCGCGCCATGTACAGCGACAGCAGGATCGAGGTGGCGAGCGCGAGGGCGACGGCGATGCCGAGTGTCCCGCGCGCCGAGCGCACCTTCTCGGTGATGTCGACGGCGTTGCGGGTCGTCAGCAGCGTCGTGCCTTCGAGGCCGACCGGGGCCGCTGCGGTGATCACCGGGGTTCCGTCCGACGCCTCGCGCAGCTCGATCTGGGTCAGGCGTTCTTCGCGCGCCCGCCGCAGCTCGGGCCAGGTGTCGGCGCGAATGTCGTTCGGCTCGACATAGTCTGGAATGGGATCGGCGCCGACGATCCAGTTGACCGCCCGGTCGAGCCAGCGCGCGAACCGCTCCTGCAAGGTCTCGTCGCCGACCTTGTCGAAATGGAATGTCGGCTTGTCGAGCTGGAAGCTGTCCGCCTCGAGGCGGCCCTGCGGATCGAACATGCGCACGCGCATGTGCTGCTCCTTGCCGATCTGCGTCAGGACGGCGTCCTGCCGTTCCCGCGTCGCGCCGGCGAGCGCCTCGGCGGTGATCTGCGCCTCGATGCGCGCCAGCTGATAGCGTTCGGACAACAGCTGCTTGCGGTAGGAATCGAGGTAGAAGATGCCGCCGCCGAGCAGCGCCAGCGGCAGGATGTTGACCGCCAGGATCCGGGTGGTCAGCGGCCAGCTCTGCGACCAGCGCCACGAATTCCCCAGCCACCCCGTGCGGGCGCGCTGCGAGGTTTCAGCCATCGGAGAAGCTGTAGCCCGCGCCGTAGAGCGTCTCGATCGCCCCGAATTCGGGATCGGCGGCACGGAACTTGCGGCGCAGGCGCTTGATGTGGCTGTCGACGGTGCGGTCGTCGACGAACACGTCGTCGGGGTAGGCCGCGTCCATCAGCTGGTTGCGGCTCTTGATGACTCCCGGGCGGCTCGCCAGGGCCTCGAGGATCAGGAACTCGGTCACCGTCAGCGACACCGGCTTGCCATCCCACGTCACCCGGTGGCGCGCCGGGTCCATCGTCAGGCGCCCGCGCTCGATCGAGGGCACTTCGCCGCCCTCCGGCTGCTCGCTTCCCGCCGGCTGGATCGGGCCGGCCCGGCGCAGGATCGCGCGGATGCGGGCGAGCAGCAGGCGCAGGCTGTAAGGCTTGGTGATGTAGTCGTCCGCGCCGAGCGACAGTCCGGCGGCTTCGTCCTGCTCCTCGTCCTTGCTGGTGAGGAAGATCACCGGCAGCTCGGAGCTCTCGCGCAGGCGGCGAAGCAGCTCCATCCCGTCCATCCGCGGCATCTTGATGTCGAGCACCGCGAGATCCGGCGGGTTCTCGGTGAGCGCTTTCAGGGCCGCTTCGCCGTCCGAATAGACGCGTGTGGCAAACCCTTCGGCCTGGAGCGCGATCGACAAGGTTGTCAGGATATTGCGGTCGTCGTCGACCAGGGCAATCGTCCGCCGTCCGCTCGGGCTCGTCGGCTCGGCGGCTTGCTGCGCGGGATCAGTGGCCATTGTGTCCGGCATTTGCTTGCACCGGCAAGGGGTTACCGCGTTGCCCCTGCGGAAACAATGCGAATGGCGGCGTCCCCATGCGGAACGCCTGTAACCGACTGGTGTTGCTGGTAAATCGGCCGCGGGGAGCAGCGCCTCCCGGGAGCCAAATTGACGGGCACCCCGGCGGCGACTATGCGCTGTCCGAACGGCGGCTGCGCACGATCGTGGCCGTACCCCGCATTTTTGGAGAACCTTGAGTGACCGTTCCGCTTTCCGTTTCGCTTGCAGATCAAGG
>DATJHD010000090.1:0-2668 GCA_035494275.1 Croceibacterium sp. | reverse complement strand
TTCATGGGCACGCCCGCGTTCGCGGTGCCGACGCTTGTGGCGCTGCGCGAGGCGGGCCACGATCTCCCGGCGGTCTACACCCAGCCGCCGCGCCCGGCAGGCCGGGGCAAGGCCGAGCGCAAGTCGCCCGTGCATCTGGCGGCGGAGACTTTCGGGATCGAGGTGCGCCATCCCGCGACGCTGCGCGATCTCGAGCCGCAGGCCGATTTCCTGGCGCTCGAAGCGGACCTTGCCGTCGTCGTCGCCTACGGGCTCATCCTGCCCAAGCCGGTCCTAGATGGTCCGGGGCGCGGCTGCCTCAACGTCCACGCCAGCCTGCTGCCGCGCTGGCGCGGGGCGGCGCCGATCCAGCGGGCGATCCTCGCCGGCGACCATGTCACCGGCGTGACGATCATGCGCATGGCCGAAGGGCTCGACACCGGGCCGATCCTGGCGACCGCGCGCGTGCCGGTCGAGGACAAGACGAGCGGCGAACTGCACGCCGAGCTGGCCGAGATCGGCGCCCGGCTGCTGGTCGAGACCGTCGCCCGGCTCGACCAGCTGAAGGCCGCGCCGCAGCCCGATCTCGGCGCCACGTACGCGCCCAAGATCGACAAGGCCGAGGCGCGGATCGTCTGGTCGAAGCCGGCCGAGCTGGTCGAGCGCGAGGTACGCGCCTTCGCGCCCTTCCCGGGCAGCTGGTTCGAGCTCGACGGCGAGCGGATCAAGGTGCTGCGCGCCCGCACCATCGGGGTGAACGGCTTCGACGGGACCGTTCTCGACGACCGGCTCACCATCGCCTGCGGCCAGGGGGCGCTGCGCCCCTTGATGGTGCAGCGCGCCGGCAAGCCGGCGATGGCGACCGAGGACTTCCTGCGCGGCAGGCCCGTGCCAGTCGGAACCGTGCTGCGATGACCCGCTTCGCCCTCACCCTCGAGTTCGACGGCGGCCCGTTCATGGGGCTGCAGCGGCAGGGGCATGGCCCGAGCGTGCAGCAGGCGGTTGAGGCTGCCGTCCACGCGGTCACCGGCGAGACGGTGACGATGCACTCGGCGGGGCGAACCGACAGCGGCGTCCACGCGTTGGCCATGCGCAGCCATGTCGACGTCGAGAAGAAGATCGCGCCGTTTCGCCTGATGGAGGCGCTGAACGCGCATTTGCGGCCCGAGCCCATCGCCGTGCTCGCCTGCGAGGCCAAGCCGGATGACTGGCACGCGCGCTTCTCGTGCACCGGACGACAATACGAATACCGCATCTCGAACCGGCGCGCGCCCCTGGCGCTCGAGCGCGGTCATGCCTGGCACGTCCCTCGCCCGCTGGATGCCGACGCGATGCACCGGGCGGCGCAGGCGCTGGTCGGGCGGCAGGACTTCACCACCTTCCGCTCGGTGCAATGCCAGGCGAAGGACCCGGTGAAGACGCTCGACCGCCTCGATGTTCGTCGCGAAGGCGAGCGCGTCGTCATCGAGGCGGCGGCGCGCAGCTTCCTGCATCACCAGGTGCGCTCGATGGTCGGCACGCTCGCGCTCGTCGGCCTCGGGCAATGGCGCGAGGAGCAGGTGGCCGAGGCGCTGGCGGCGAGGAATCGCGTTGCGCTCGGACTCAACGCTCCTGCGCAGGGCCTGTATTTCGTTCGGGCGCTGTACCCGGACGAGTAGGCGGCGCGAACGACGGCAACGGCGCGGGTGACGGTATCGGAATGCGCCCGCTCGGCTGCACGCTGAAGCCGTTGCGATCGACCCTCACGTCGACCGGCACGCCGTTGATGTTGGTCGTCAGCGTCGCGCCGTCGTCGTGAATCTGCAGGCTGGTGTCGCCGTCGCCGAGCGGAATGTCGTTGATATCCGGTACGTCCTGTGGCTGGACCGGCCCGTTCGGGTTCGGCGCCGGGGTCGGCGAAACCGGCGCGGTCGGCCCGAGCTTGAGCGCCTGCATCATGAAATCGTGCCAGATTTCCGCCGGCAGGCCGCCGCCGTGCGCCCCCGGAAGCGGCGTGTTGTCGTCGTTGCCGACCCACACGCCGACAACGAGGTCCCCGGCGTAGCCGACGAACAGCGCATCGCGGTTGTTCTGCGTGGTGCCGGTCTTGCCGAAAGCGGGTACCGGCAGGTCGGCGGAGCGGCCCGTGCCCCGCTCCACCGTGCGCCGCAGCAGTTGCTCGATCTCGTCGTGCTCGCGGCTCGACAGGCTGTGGTGCTGGCCGAACATCCAGTCGAGCCACCCTTCCTCGCCGGCCGGGAACGCGTGCGGCACGACCGGGAAACGGTTCCCCGCGATTCCCGCATAAGCCGAGGTCAACTGGAGCAACGTCATGGTCGAGGTGCCGAGCGCGAGGCTCGGGTCGCCGCGCGCCAACGGCGCCGTGACGCCGAGCTTGCGCGCCTCGCCGATCACCGCATCGTAACCGACCTTCTGCTCGAGCCGCACGGCCGCGACATTGCTCGAATAGGCGAAGGCGTTGGCGAGCGTGACCTTGTCGGCATAGTGCCCGCTGTCGTTCTGCGGCCGGTAGGAGCCTTGCGTGATCGCGCTGCCGTCGATCGTCGTCTCCGGCGTCATCCCCTGCTCGAACGCCGCGAGATAGACGAACAGCTTGAAGGTCGAGCCCGGCTGCCGCATCGCCTGCGTGGCGCGGTTGAACGGCGACTTCTCGTAATCCTTGCCGCCGATCATCGCGACGACCTCGCCG
>DATJHD010000089.1:0-5053 GCA_035494275.1 Croceibacterium sp. | reverse complement strand
CGCGCACGAGGAGAAGATGGTCGGCCGCATGGTCGCACGCGGTTACGATCCCGAGTTCGCCCAGCGCTGCTTCAACCAGATCAAAGGCTTCGGCGAATACGGCTTCCCGGAGAGCCACGCGGCGAGCTTCGCGCACCTGGTTTATGTGTCGAGCTGGCTGAAATGCCATTACCCGGCGGCGTTCGCCGCGGCGCTGCTCAATTCGCAGCCGATGGGCTTTTATGCTCCGGCGCAGATCGTGCGCGACGCGCGCGAGCATGGCGTCACCGTGCTGCCGGCGGATGTGAATTGCTCTGAGTGGGACTGCACGCTGGAGGTTCTTCCCCGTGCCGGGGAGGATCGTGTTGCCTTGCGCCTCGGCCTGCGTCAGGTCGACGGCTTCCCCGAGCACCTCGCGGCAAGGCTGGTGGCGGCGCGGCAGGAGGGCGGGAATTTCCGCGATGTCACCGAACTGCGCGACCGGGCGCGGCTGGGGCCGGCGCCTATCGAGCGTCTCGCCGCGGCCGATTGCTTCTCTTCGCTCGCGATCCCGCGGCGGCAGGCGCTATGGCAGGCGCGGGCGCTGATCGGTGCGCCCGAGCTGCCGCTATTTGCTGCCGCGCGCGAGCGGGAGGAGGGCGCCGAGCGGGCCCTCACCCGGCTGCCGACAATGCCGCTGTCCGAAGAAGTGATCGCCGATTACCAGACCCAGCGGCTCAGCCTGAAGGCCCATCCGATGAGCTTCCTGCGTGCCGGCCTGGCCGCGCGTGGCTTCGTGACGGCGGCCGACCTCAGGCGCCGCAAGAGCCGCTCGATGATCAATCTCGCCGGCGTTGTACTGATCCGCCAGCGCCCGGGCAGCGCCAAGGGGGTGGTGTTCATCACGCTCGAGGATGAAACCGGGGTCGCCAACCTCGTCATCTGGCCGGACGCCATGGAGCGGTACCGCAAGGTGATCATGGGCGCGCGACTGATCGAGGTGCGAGGACGGGTCGAGACCGAGGAGGATGTGATCCACGTGATCGCCGCGCACCTGGTCGATGCGACGGGCGAGCTGAACCGGCTGTCGGACGACCTGTTGCAGCCGGCGCTCGCCCATGGCGACCATGCGGGGCCCCACGGTCCGCGTCTCGCGCAGCCATGGCAACCGCCGGGACCCGAGCAACGCCAGGCCTTCCACCACGGCCACCCACGCGACGTACGGATCATTCCCAAGTCGCGCGATTTCCATTAGCGGCGCGCGGCCGAAGGGAGGGCCATGATCGATCCAGCAAAGCTCGCCGCCTTCGCCCTCGTTTCGGGCATGACCAGCCTCGTCCCCGGGCCGTCCATGCTGTTCGTCCTGGGGCAGGCCATGTGGGCCGGCCGGCGTTCGGGCGCTTCGGCGCTGGCCGGCGTGCAACTCGGCTACGTCGGCTGGTGGATCCTCGCCGCGCTCGGCCTCGGAACGCTCGCGGCGACTATCCCCCTTGCCTTTCGTGTGCTGGCGATCGGCGGCGCCATCTATCTGGCATGGCTGGGAGCGCAGGCGTTGCGCCACGCCGGCGCGGCAAGCGAACATGGCGGGCAAGTGACGCGCAGACGTTCGCCGCAACCACTGCGCGACGGCATCCTTGTCGCGCTGAGCAATCCGAAAGCCCTGGTCTACATCGTCGCGCTGCTGCCGCCGTTCGTCGATCAGGCAAGCCCCGTCGTACCGCAGCTGGTGCTGCTGGCCGTCATTGCCATGGCGATCGACGTCGCGCTCGGCGTGGCCTACATCGGCGCCGGAAGTCGGCTCGCTTCGGCCATGGCACGGCGGCAGTCGCGCACGTTGCTCGATCGCGCCGTCGGCACGATCTTCATCGTCATCGCCCTTGGTATCCTGATCGAACTGTTCGGCCGATAGGCGCCGGCTCTAGCCGTTCCCGGCCAGCGCGACGCCGACCTGGAGGAGCGGCGCCTCGAGCGCCGCGTACGCGATCCGGGCAGCAAAGGACGCGGCGGCGCTGCCACAAAGCACCACGACGGCCCAGTCGAATGCGCGCGCAAGACGCCGGCTTTCCTCGGTCGTTCGTTCAGCGGCCGGGCGGGACGCAGCAAGGCGCACCGCAGCGCGCCGCTCCGTGCCCGGTTTTCGCTTCTTGGAGGGCGCGTTCGAAAGGAGGGCGGCGACGTCGACAGCATCCTGGGTGCGCACGCCGCACCGCGCACCGCCGGTCCATACGATCCGTCCGACGATGCAGGTCTGGCGGTAGCGTATCTCGATGAATTCATTGCGCCGCAGCGGCGCGACGCTTTGAAGCATCAGGCCGCGAGAAGAAGCGTTGGCGATGGTGACGTCGGACCAGCCTCTCTCGGTTCGCAGGCGCGCGCCAACGAGGATGGTCTTGCGCTCCTCGCGCGGTTTCGGGCCCATGCGGTTCCGGTAGCGAAGAGCGGCCTAATCCCTTGTATTTGCCGGGATAGGTGATGACGCTTAGCGCCGCTTACGGTGGGAGGGGGGACGCAATTCAAGCGCAGTGTTGCCAGTCAAGGACTTATCGGGCATCGGCGGGGCGGGGGTATCAGGAGGATATTGTGCTCGACTGGTTTCGCCGCTTGGTGCCGCAGTCCGGCGATTTCTTCACCCTGTTCGAGAGGCATTCGGCGGCTTGCGTCGCGGCGGCCGAAGCGCTGGCGAAGCTGATCAAGGGCGAAGGCGACTTCGGTCGCCTTTGCGCCGAGATTCGGGACCGCGAGCACGATGCCGACGAAATCATCAGGCAGGTCCTGAGTGAAGTGCGCCACACTTTCCTGACGCCGTTCGACCGAGGGGCGATCATCGCCCTGATTGGCGCCATGGATGACACCATCGACGAGATCCACGCCTGCGCATCGGCGATCGAGCTGTACGATTTCTCGGATTTTGAGCCTGAAATGAAGGAAATGGCCGAGAAAGTGCTCGGTGCCACCAGGATGATCGACGAGGGTTTGCCGTTGTTGCGGGACGTTGCTCGCAACGGCGACAAATTGCACGATCTCACCGCCCGGGTCGTGTCCGTCGAAGGCGAGGTCGACAGCATCCACGATCGCGGCCTTAAGTCGAACTACTCCCGCGCGAAGACCTCCGGCGACACCTTGCGGTTCATGGTCGGACGCGAAATCTACAAGCACCTCGAACGCATTGCCGACGAGTTCGAGGACGTTGCCAACCAGATCGACGGCATCGTCGTCGATCACGCCTGAAGGCGGGCGCGTGCATCAACTGGCCTTCCCGCTGCTCGTCACGCTCGTGGCAATCGCGCTCGCGTTCGATTTCCTCAATGGCTTGCACGATGCGGCGAACTCGATTGCCACTGTGGTCTCGACACAGCTGCTCTCGCCGCTCGTCGCCGTCATTTTCGCCGCGGTCGGCAACTTCCTCGCTTACTGGATCGTCGGTCTCCACGTGGCGCAGACGGTGGGCTCCGGCATCATCGACAAGGACGTTGTGACACCGGCGGTCGTGTTCGGAGCGCTCGCCGGCGCGATGACATGGAACGTGCTCACCTGGCTCAAGGGACTCCCCTCGTCCTCGAGCCACGCGCTGATCGGCGGCTTGCTCGGCGCCGGCATCGCGCATGGCGGATTCGGCGTGGTCGAAAGCGCCGGCACCGGCAAGACCGTCGCCGCAATCGTCATTTCGCCCATGCTCGGCTTCGCCATCGCCATGGTCCTTATGCTGTTGACGAGCCTATCGTTCCAGAAGGCCCAGCCGAGCCGCGCCAACCGAACCTTCAAGGCGCTGCATCTCGTTTCTTCGGCTGCGCAATCGATCAGTCACGGCGGCAACGACGCGCAAAAGACAATGGGCGTCATCGCGGTCCTGCTTTATTCGACCGGCTACCTCGGGGGCGAGTTCCGGGTGCCCGAATGGGTTGTGCTCAGCTGCTATACGGCGATGGCCTTGGGGACGCTCTCCGGCGGTTGGCGCATCATCCGCACAATGGGCTCGCGCCTGACGCGCCTCAATCACCACTCGGGCTTCTGCGCCTCGACTGCGAGTTCGATAGTCCTGTTCGGCGCCAGCGCATTCGGCATTCCGGTCTCGACGACGCACGCGATCGCGGGCAGCGTGGTGGGCACAGGTGCGGCCCGCCGATCGAGCGCCGTGCGCTGGAGCATCGTAAGTCGAGTGGTGGTGGCGTGGTTCGTGACCATCCCGGCGAGCGGCGCGGTGGCCGCCTTGTTCTATCTGCTGACGAACCTCTTCTGAGCTCGCGCGACTTGCTCGGAAACGGGCGGGGAGCATCGCTCACGCGTCATTTTGCCCGCGCGGCGTAAGTGGCGGAAGGTCGCATTCGTCGCTCAGGTCCTCCACCAGGAGATCAGCCGGTTGCATTCCGACTGCCGCGGCGACTGCGAGAGCTCTGCCGAGCTGGCAGGTTGGCTTGCCTGTTTCGAGCTCATGAAGAAAGCGTCGCCCGACGCCTGAGGCTGTGGCCAGATCATCGAGCCGGAGGTTCATAGCTTTTCGTCGCGTGCGGATTCGTGATCCAAACAAGCGGGCGTATTCGGCGCCGATCTCTCGGTTCATTCTATACACCTTGTTTTCCCGATCGGGAAAATAGCAGCCGATTTGCGCACTCTTATGCACGAAATTTCCCGATCGGGAAAAGGTAACTAAGGATGACCATCATCGCAGCTCATCAAAACAACTGCGGCCGGCGAGGGCGCCGCTGGCGCGCAAGACCTTCACCAAACGCGGGCGCACGATCGCTGCGGAGGGCATATGACCCTCTGAATTTCCTCCACGCGTGATCAAATGACCACCGTCCCGCGTCGCCATTTGCCGAAGTATTTTCAAAAAGCCGGCGCGTGTTGGGAGTTGTCTGCTTGAAAGCCTTGGTGACCCCTACGGGACTCGAACCCGTGTTTCAGCCGTGAGAGGGCCGCGTCCTAGACCGCTAGACGAAGGGGCCATGCCGGAAGACATAGCACACCACAGATGGTGACCCCAACGGGACTCGAACCCGTGTTTCAGCCGTGAAAGGGCCGCGTCCTAGACCGCTAGACGATGGGGCCGCACCGATGGCGTGGCGGGGCACTTAGGGGCGCTGGCGCAGGCGGTCAA
>DATJHD010000088.1:0-3630 GCA_035494275.1 Croceibacterium sp. | reverse complement strand
CATGGCGAGCATGACGATCCTGCCCTCGAGAGCGCGGGGTCCGATGCCGCCCATCACGTGCCGGATCCGCACCACGGCTCGGGCACCGGCGGCTACCACCCGCACGAGAGCCCGTGGACCATGCTGGTGCCGATCGGCCTGCTGGCAATCGGCGCGGTGTTCGCCGGGTTCGTGTTCTACGCCCCGTTCATCGACGGCGCGAGCTTCTGGAACGGCGCGATCGCCTACAACGAGCACCTCATCCACGCGATGGAGGAAATCCCGCTTTGGGCGAAGTGGAGCGCCACCATCGCCATGGTGATAGGCTTTGTCATCGCCTGGATGGCCTATATCCGCGACGCCTCGCTGGCCGAGCGGATCGCCGACCAGTTCGGGCCGATCTACACTTTCGTCTACAACAAGTGGTACTTCGACGAGCTCTATCACTACGTGTTCGTCAAACCCGCCTTCTGGCTCGGCCGGCTGTTCTGGCACGGCGGCGACGAGGGCATCATCGACCGCTTCGGGCCCAACGGCAGCGCGTGGGTGATCGACAAGGGGGCGGTCCTCAATCGCCGGTTCCAGTCCGGGTACCTCACCAATTACGCGCTGATCATGCTCGTCGGCCTGGTGGCCGCGGTGAGCTGGGTAATGGCGCAGTAGATGGGGGCTTTTCCGATTCTCTCGCTGATGCTGCTCGTGCCGCTCGTCGGCGCCGTGATTTGCCTGCTCGCCTCGGAGCGGGCGGCGCGGATGGTCGCGCTCGTCGCGACGCTGGTCGACCTCGGGCTCGGCATCGTGCTGTGGGCCCGTTACGACGTCGGCGGCGCGCAGTGGCAGTTCACCGAGCGGCTGCCGCTGTTCGCCGGCTTCCAGTGGGCGATGGGCATCGACGGCATCGCGATGCTGCTGATCGTCCTCACCGTGTTCCTGATGCCGATCTGCATCCTCGCCAGCCATTCGATCACCAGGCGCGTGCCGGAATACATGGCGACGTTCCTGTTCATGGAACTGCTGATGATCGGCGTGTTCGCCGCGCAGGACCTGTTCCTGTTCTACATCTTCTTCGAGGGCGGCCTCATCCCGATGTACCTGATCATCGGCGTGTGGGGCGGCGACAACCGGGTGTACGCCGCCTACAAGTTCTTCCTCTACACGCTGCTCGGCTCGGTGCTGATGCTGGTTGCCATGCTGTGGATGGCGCACGAGGCGGGGACGACCTTCATCCCGACGCTGATGGCCTACGATTTCCCGCCGCATGCGCAGACGTGGCTGTGGCTCGCCTTCTTCGCCAGCTTCGCGGTGAAGATGCCGATGTGGCCGCTGCACACCTGGCTGCCGGACGCGCACGTACAGGCGCCGACCGCGGGCTCGGTGATCCTCGCCGGCGTGCTGCTGAAGATGGGCGGCTACGGCTTCATCCGCTTCAGCCTGCCGATGTTCCCCGACGCCAGCCTGCAGTTCGCCTGGCTGATCTGGGGCCTGAGCATGGCGGCGGTCGTGCTGACCAGCCTGATCGCGCTCGTCCAGACGGACATGAAGAAGCTGATCGCCTATTCGTCGGTCGCGCACATGGCGATCGTCACGGTCGGCCTGTTCGCGTTCAACACGCAAGGCCTGGACGGGGCGATGATCGTGATGCTGAGCCACGGCGTGGTCTCGGGCGCGCTGTTCCTGTGCGTGGGGGTGATCTACGACCGCCTGCACACCCGCGAGATCGCGCGTTACGGCGGCCTCAGCATCAACATGCCGCACTACGCGCTGCTGTTCATGCTGTTCACGATGGCGAGCGTCGGCCTGCCCGGCACCAGCGGGTTTGTCGGCGAGTTCCTGAGCCTCATCGGCATCTACCAGGTCAGCACCTGGGCGACGGCGGTGTGCACGACCGGCATCATCCTCGGCGCGGGATACATGCTCTACCTGTACTGGCGCGTCGCGTTCGGCGTCCAGCGCAACGCCGATGCGGCGGAAATGCCCGACCTCGACCTGCGCGAGTGGGTGATGCTTGGCGCTCTCGGGCTCGCCGTCCTCTGGATGGGCGTCTATCCCGAAAGCTTCCTCGCCCCGATCCGCAGCGACATCGCCGCGCTCGACGCGCGCATCGCTCGCGCTGCCCCGGTGAGTGATTCCGACCTGAAGACAATGGCGCCCAAGGCCGCGCGCGGGGGAGCGCAGTGATGGATTTCGCCGGCTCCCTGTCGCTGATCGTACCCGAGATCGTCCTGTCTGTCAGTGGCCTCGTTCTCCTGCTCGTCGCCGGATGGGCGGGAAGCAGGGCGAACCGCCTCGTGACGATCCTTGCGTGCGTGGTCCTGGCGGCGTGCTTCGCCCTCACCGCGCCTTCGGTTTGCGGCGGAGCGATGGGCGCCGGCACGAGCGCGTTCGGCGGCCTCTTCGCCGCCGATGCCTTCGCCGGGTTCGCCAAGCTGATGATCTATGCCGCCTCGGGCGCGGTGCTGGTGGTGGCGCCCGCGTTCTTCGGCCGCTACGGCCTGATGCGCGCGGAATTCCCGGTGCTGGTGCTGTTCGCGGTGCTCGGAATGAACGTCATGGTCTCGGCGACCGACCTCATGACGCTCTATATCGGTCTCGAGCTGAACAGCCTGTCGAGTTACGTGCTGGCCTCGTTCCTGCGCACGGACGAACGCTCCTCCGAGGCCGGCCTCAAGTACTTCGTCCTCGGTGCGCTCGCCTCGGGCATCCTGTTGTTCGGCATCAGCCTGACGTACGGCTTCACCGGCACGACCGCGTTTACCGGCATCCGCAACGCGCTCGACGGCCACATGGCGATGGGCGCGCTGTTCGGGATCACGTTCGTGCTGGCGGGGCTTGCCTTCAAGATCAGCGCCGTGCCGTTCCACATGTGGACGCCCGACGTCTACGAGGGCGCACCGACGCCGGTGACGACGTTCTTCTCGAGCGCGCCGAAGGTGGCGGCCGTGGCCCTCGTCGCGCGGGTCTCGCTCGGCGCGTTCGGACCGCAGGCCGAGGCGTGGCGGCAGATCGTCATCTTCGCGGCGCTCGTCTCGATCCTCGTCGGCGCCGTCGGCGCGATCGGGCAGAGCAACATCAAGCGCCTGCTGGCCTATTCGTCGATCAACAACGTCGGCTTCATCCTCGTGGGCCTCGCCGCGGCGACGCCGCAGGGCGTCGCCTCGATGCTGCTGTACCTTGCGGTCTATGTCGCCATGACCATCGGCAGCTTCGTCGTCGTGCTGATGATGCGCGATGCCGAAGGCCGCCCGCTCGAAGCCATATCCGACCTTGCCGGCCTTTCGCGCACCCGCTTCGCGCTCGCTTTCTGCCTGATGTGCCTGATGTTCAGCCTCGCTGGCATTCCGCCGCTGATGGGCTTCTGGGCCAAGCTGGTGGTGTTCCAGGCGGCCGTCAACGCGGGCCTGTTCGTGGTCGCCGTGCTGGCCGTCGTCGGCAGCGTGATCGGCGCGTTCTATTACATCAAGATCGTCAAGGTGATGTTCTTCGACGAGCCCGCCGACACGATTCGCGGCGGCAGCGATTGGGCGCACTGGGCGCTGCTGGCGATCAGCACGATCGCGATCTCGCCGGTGATGTACCTCGTCACGGGGTGGCTGACGCAGCTCGCCGACAAGGCCGCCGCGGCGCTGTTCCTGGTCGCTTGATCCACATCGT
>DATJHD010000087.1:0-8836 GCA_035494275.1 Croceibacterium sp. | reverse complement strand
CGGGCGATACCGAGGGCAAGAAGAAGCTGGTGCAGCTGCGCAGCCGCTACGCCATGCTGATGCTCGACATCCTGCAGGCGCGCAAGGTCGACGACCGCATGCTGAGCGACCCTGAGCTCGCCAGGGAATTCGACAGCCGGTTCTTCGACATGCGCCAGACGCTGGCCAACCACCAGGCCAAGTGGCGGCTGCAGTCGATCGAGGACGACACCGCCGGCTACATGGTCTCGGCCCAGGGTCTGAACCGGGTGCAGGACGAATTCTACCACTGGGCGCGGGGCAAGTTCACGCAGCGCTGACTGCCTGGGCCTCTCGCGCCGAAGATCGAGGAAGGAACGACGCGACGATGCCTCGTGCGATTGCCGGCAAGATGCTGCACCCCGTGGGCCTGGGGTGCATGAACGTTTCGTGGGCCTACGGCACGCCTCCCAGCCATGACGCGTGCGTCGCCCTGCTGCAGGAGGCCGTCGACCTCGGCTACAATCATTTCGACACCGCGCGGATCTACGGCGCAGGCAAGAACGAGGCGCTGCTCGCCGAGGCGCTGAAGGGCCGCCGCGAGCAGGTATTCATCGCCAGCAAGACCGGCATCGTCGTCGACGGCGCGCGCCGGGGGGTCGATTGCAGCCCCGAGTATATCGCCAAGGACATCGACGAGAGCCTGCGCCTGCTCGCGACCGATCATATCGAGCTCTACTACATGCACCGCTTCGACCCGAAGGTGCCGGTGGCGGATTCGGTCGGCGCGATGGCGCGCGCGATCGAGGCGGGCAAGATCGGCGCCTACGGCGTCTCGGAATGGTCGAGCGCGCACGTGCGCGAGGCGCATGGCGTCCATCCGATGGCCGCGGTCCAGACCGAGTATTCGCTGTGGACCCGCAACGTCGAATTGGGGGTGCTCGAGGCCTGCGAGGAGCTCGGCATCGCGCTCGTCGCCTTCAGCCCGCTCGGCCGCGGGGCGCTGTGCGGCGTGATGCGCGATCCCTCCATCCTCGAAGAGAAAGACCTGCGCACCCGCATGCCGCGCTTCCAGCCGGAAAACTGGGCGCGGAACCTGATGCTGATCGAGCATTTCGTCGCGCTCGCCCGGCAGGCCGGGGTCACCCCGGCGCAACTCGCGCTCAAATGGGTCCTCTCGCGCGGCGCGAACGTCCACGTGATCCCCGGCACCACCAACCCGCGGCACCTCGCCGACAACGTCCAGGCGGCCGCTATCGAGGTGAGCGAGGCCGTGCTCGATGAAGCCGACCGGCTGATCAACCACGACACCGTCGCCGGCCATCGCTATCACGATGCGATTCTGCCGACGATCGACACGGAGGAATTCGCCTGATGGGGGCCGAGGGCAATGTGCGCGCGGCGATCGGCTACACCGAGCGCACGGCGAGGAAGCCGTACTTCTACGCCAACGCGCACGAGAAGGACTACGTGCCGCTGAAGCCCGCCGAGGTCGAGATCACCGATGCGCGCGGCCTCGACACCGATCTCGATCGCGAAGGGTTCGTGCTGGTGCAGCACAAGAGCGCGGTCGCGGACCTGACCGATCTCGACTTGGTGACGAGGGTCCACGTGGGCGAGATCGCCGAGCTCCTCAGACGCGTGACCGGCTGCGACCATGTCGAGGTGATGCCGAAGGGTATCCTGCGCTTTTCGGAAAAGCTCGGCGAGAACGAAAAGCACGACAACTCGCATCCGGCGCGCTTCGCGCACGTCGACATGTCGAAGGAAGCCGCCGCCGAGGCCCGCGCGAAGGGCGCGCCCGCAGGCAAGACCGTCGTCCGCAGCGCGCAGTACAATGTCTGGCGCGCGATTTCCGGTGCGCCGCAGGATGTGCCGCTGGCGCTGTGCGCCTACCCATCGATCCAGCCGGGCGATCTCATCGATTGCGAGGCGATCTTCGATCCGCCCGGCGGCGCGCCCGAGTGGAGCTTCGGCAACTACGTGATCGCGTACAACCCGGCGCACCGCTGGTATTACTATTCGAACATGCGAGCCGACGAGGCGATCGTGTTCAAGACCAGCGAGAGCGATCCGGCGCGCGCCCAGCTGATGCCGCACGGCGCGTTCGACAACCCGTTCGCCCCGCCCGAGTCGCCGCCGCGAATCAGCCTCGAGATGCGCGGAACCTGCTACTGGTTCGCCTGAAAACGGCGCAAGGCCGCGCCCGGTGATGGTAATTTCGCGTTAACCGCGTTCGGCAACGCATTCTTTACCAGCCGGGCAGACTCTGGACCTGCGCCGCTCGGGTCGGACGGTCACAGGTCCCTCGACATTTCGGCCCGGCGGCCGGAAAAGGAACAAAACAGGCGGCCCCGTCCCGGGCCGCCTTTTTTCGTTCAGCGACCGGTGCCGTCAGGCCCGTAAACCGCTTCGCGGATGTCGCGGTGGAGCGTTGCGTCGAACGGCTCCTTCTGGGTCGCAAAGACGACCGCCATGTCGTTGGCCGGATCGACCCAGAACAGCATCGAGGGGAAGCCGTCCCAGAAGAACTCGCCCACGGCGCCGCGATTTTCCTCGGGCGATCGCGGCGCACTGGTGCGGACGAAGAAATCGAGCCCGAACCCGCCCGATCCCTTGCTTGGCAGCCATTGCCGCTCGGTGATGCGCGGATCGAGCTGGTCGGTCGACATCAGCCGCACGGTCGACGGCCGGAGGATGCGCACGCCCTCGAGCTCGCCTTGGCCGAGCAGCATGCGCGCAAAGCGCATGTAGTCGTCGACGGTGGTCACCAGGCCCGCTCCGCCTTCGGTCATCGGCTTGCCCATGAAGTTGTGCTTGAGCCACTCGTCCCTCGCTATCGGCTCGAGCTGGCCGCCTCGGGCGGGCGTGTAGATCTGCGCGAGCCGTGGCAGCATGGCCGCCGGGCACTTCCAGCACGAATGCATCATGCCGAGCGGCCCGAAGATGTGCTGCGCCACATATTCGTCGAACGGCTGGCCGGAGAGCACCTCGACCAGCCGCGCCTGCAGGTCGGCACCGGTGCTGTAATGCCAATGCGTGCCCGGGTCCCACAGCAGCGGGACCTGCGGCAGGATATCGGCGTATTGCGCCAGCGTGTGGTCGGGCGAGAGCGGCTCGAGCTTGTTCCAGATCGCCGTCACCGCCTTGCCGGCATCGCCGTAGGCTCCCGGGTCTCCCCCATCGCCGTAAGTAAGCCCGGCGGTGTGGCGCATGATATCGCGGATGGTGATCGCGCGGCGCGGCGCACGCAGCCTGATCGAGCTGTCGGGATTGGTCCCGTCAAACACCTTCACACCTGCAAACTGCGGAAGGTAGCGCGAGAGCGGATCGTCCAGTCCGAACTTGCCCTGCTCCCACAGTTGCATCAGCGCAACGCCGGTGACCGGCTTGGTCATCGAGAACGCCTGTACTTGCGTGTCGCGCGCGAACGCGCGGCCCGCCTCGCGATCGGCCTCGCCCTCGGCATCGAAGTGGGCTTCGTGCCCGTCCTTCCACACGAGCACAGAGGCGCCGACCGCGCGCCCGGAAGCCACGAACGACTTGAGCGTGCGGTCGATGCGCGCGGTGTCGAGCGCGAGCTTCGCGTCCCGCGCGCCGGCGGCCTGCGGCAGCAGCAGCGCGCAAGCCGCGAGCGCGGCGACGAGCCCCCTCCCCCTCATTTCGGGCGTCAGAGCGCCTTGGAATAGAGCGCCAGCAGATTGCTCCAGGCGCGCTCGGCCTCGTCCTTGTTGTAAACCGGCGAGTCCGCCACCGTCCAGCCGTGGTCGGCGTGATAGACCTCCACCGTGGCCGCCCTTCCCGCCGCATCGGCCGCCGCCTTGATCTGATCCTTGATCGTCGGCTGCTGCTTGTCGTCGTTTTGCGCCAGGGCAAGAAGATGGGTCGCGCGGCTTTGCGAAAACAGCTTGAGCGGCGTGTCCGGGCCATCGCCGCCCCAGCCGTTGCCAGGGTGGAACCCTGCGGCGGCCTTGACGCGCCCCGGCACCGCCGCGGCGGTGCGCACGGTCCAAGTGCCGCTCATGCAATAGCCCTGCACACCGACGCCCTTCCTGGTGTCGACCGAGGATTGCTTGTCGAGCCAGGCGACGACTGCCTTGGACATGTCGGCGACCGCCTCGGGCGTGTTGTGCGCCATCCACGGGCCGACCTTCTGGAAGCCGTTGTCCTTGCGGAACGCGTCGAAGTCGGCGAACTGCGGTGCCGGCGCGTCCTTGTAGAACGGGTTGGGCACGATCACCGAATAGCCGGCGCCGGCCAGCCGCCGCGCCATCGCCTTGAAGGCGTCGCGCAAGCTGGCGATGTCGGGCCACATGATCACCGCCGGGTGCTTGCCTTTCGCGGGATGGACGAAGAATGCGTCCATCGTCCCGCCCGGCGCCGGGAACTTGACCATGGCTTCCGTGAGCCCGTCCGCGGCCACGGCGGCGTTGATCGGCACCGACGCGGCGGCGAAGGCCGCCAGCGCACCGATCGTGTTGAACTTGCGGCGGCTGACACCGCCCATCTCGCTCAGTTGGTCGAGCTCACACATGGTCTTTCTCCCATCCTTCCCGTCGGTTGCAGAATAGCGCGGCGACAGCGTTCGTCCAGCATAGTCAGGTCCGCGCGAACAGCACGTGGGCTCCGCCGCGGCCGGCTCCGGCGGCTCGGGCGGCGGCGGCGACCTCGGGCCCGAGGAAGAGCTCGGCGAGATCGAGCGACCCAAGATCCTCAATCTCGCAACAGCCCAGCTCGGCGAGGCGCGCGTGCAGCGCTTCGGGATCGAGTCCCTCGGTGAACGGCTCGCCGGCGGCGGCGACCCGCGCGGCCAGCGCGGCGCGGGCGGCGCGGCCCTCTTCGCTCATTGCCTCGCGCAGCGGCCCGGCATAGTCGAACACGATCTCGCCGCCGCCGGGCCAGCCGGCGACCGCCGCCAGCGTCGCGTCGATCGCGTTCGCGGTGAGGTACATCGAAACCCCGAGCCAGAACACGAAGGAGCGTCTTTGCGGGTCGAAGCCCGATGCGACCAGCCGGTCGGCAAATGTCTCGCGCTCGAAATCGCAGCCCGCGAAGGTCAGCCCGTCGGGCTCGGCGATGCCGACTTCGGCCAGCCGGGCACGCTTCCACGCCTGCGTCGCAGGGTGATCGACCTCGAACACCTGAAGCCGTTCGGCGAACGGGTTGCGGAAGGCGAAAGTGTCGAAACCGGCACCGAGCACGACCAGCTGCGAGGCCCCGCGCTGCTCGACCGCCTCGGCCAGCCTGGCCTCGGCATAAGCGCTGCGGCAGGCGATGAAGAAGCGCAGCGCGCGGCTGGCCGGCGTGGTGTCATCCTCGTGCACGAGCGCGTCGTCCGGCCCCGCGTCAAGCCTGCCGCCGAGGATGGTCACCGCCAGCGGATCGGCGAATATCCGCCCGTTGTCGACAAGCTGGTGGACCGCCCGATGACGCGCGGCGCCCCACGCGGTGCGGCTCGGTTGCTGCGGCTGCATTGCCCGGTCCTACCGGGGCGCGGCTTGCCCGGCCACCCCTGCCGCGAGTTGCTTTTTGCGCTGCGCGCGCGAGGAGGCGATCAGCTCGCGCACCTCGTTGTGCTCGTGGCAGGCGAATTCGTAGATCCGGTAGCGGTCGTCGCGCGTCCATTCGACCTCGGCCGTCCACGGCGCGGTGAATACGTCCGGGTCGGAGTAGGTGACCCGGTAGAGCAGCGTGTCCGGTCCGGTCATCGTCAGGCGCTCGACGGTGCGCGCCTTGCCGCTCATCGGCACGACGCCGTGGCCGCGGCCGGTTATCGGCGAGCCGGCGCGTTGCGCAAGATCGCCGCTGGCGCTGTCGCCGGCGACGATGTTGCTCGTCTCGATCACGAGCGTGTCGCCTTCCCAATGCCCGAGGCTGTGGCCGGCCCAGCTGCGCACGTCCGCCGGCGCGGGCTCGCCGTGGCCGACGGGAATGATGCGGGTGCCAAGCACCTCGAGCTGCAGCACCACGTAGCCGGGCGCCTGGAACACACGGACGCCGTCGTTGTTCGGCCATGGCAGTATCGCCGACGGCGCCCCGCGGGTGATGCAGCGGTCGTAAGCGTCGAGATCGGCCAGCCAGTCGATCGGCTGGCCGGTGACCCAGCTGTTGCGGCCGGCCCTGAACAACGCCTCGGCGGCGGGTGTCATCGGCGGCAGGCGGCCGTTGGCCGGGCTGACGATCAGCGAGCTGCGGCGGGCGAAGGGCTTCGCCCGCACCCACGCGGCGAGGCCGGCGGTGCCGTTGGCGTCAAGGTCGTCCCGATAGCCGGCATCGGACTTTTTCGCCGCTTCAAGGCGCTTGGCGAACTCGGCATCCTTGAGCAACGCACGCTCGCCCATCTCTAAGGGCCGCTCGAGCGGGATGCCCGCCTCGGCCACGCGCTCGCTTGTCCAGGTGGCGCGAAAGTCGGGATCGCCCCATGCGGTCATCCGGGGCCGATAGGGTTGCAGCGGGGCGGTGGGCGCGTTCGCCGCGGCGCAGGAAAGCGCCGCAAGGCCGAGCGAGCAAGCCAGCGCCGCGAGAACGGCCCGAGCACGCCTCACTGGGCCGCGACTTTCGCCGCGTCCTTGGCCCGCTGCGCGCGCGAGGCATCGATCAGGTCGCGCACCTGGCGGTTCCCTTCGTGACAGGCGAATTCGTACATCTGGTAGCGGTCGTTGCGCGTCCATTCGACCTGCGCGGTCCACGGCGCGGTAAACACGTCGGGGTCGGTATAGGTGACCTCATAGACGAGCTTGCCGCGGCCGGTCATCGTCAGCCGCTCGACCGCGTGCGCGTTCGCGCCGGTCGGAATGGTGGACTCGGCGCTGGTCGGGCTGGCCGCGCGTTTGGCGGCATCGCCGCTGGCGCTGTCGCCGGCGACGATGTTGGAGGTCTCGATCACGAGCGTGTTGCCGTCCCAGTGGCCGCGGCTTTGCCCGAGCCAGCCGCGCACCGCGCCCGGCCACGGTGCGCCCTTGCCGATGGGGATGACGCGGGTCCCCAGCATCTCGATCTGGAAGACGACGAAGCCGGGGGCCTGGAACAGGCGGATGCCGTTGTCGCTGTCGCGGTCGGTCGGCATCATCGCGGCGGGAAAGCCGCGGGTAATGCAGCGGTCGAGCGCGTCGAGATCGGACACCCAGTCGATCGGCTGGTCCTTGTTCCAGCTCGTGCGGCCGGCCTTGAACAGCGCCTCGCCCTGCGGTGTGAGCGGAGGCAGGCGGCCGTTCGAAGGGCTGACGAGCAGCGAGGTCCGGCGACCGAACGGGGTCGATTGCAGCCACGCGGCGAGGCCGATCGAGTTCTCGGGCATCAGGTGAGCCCCGAAGTCGGTCTTGTCGGCGTCCGACTTCTTCGCCTCGGCGAGCCGCTTGGCGTATTCGGCGTCGGTGAGCCACAGCCGATCGCCCTGCTCTTTCGGCCGTTCGAGAAACACGCCGACGTAAGAGAAATTGTCGCTCGTCCACGTGGCGCTGAAGTCGGGGTCACCCCACGCGGTGCGCCTCGGCACGTAAGTGTGCGGAACAGGCGGTACGGCGGCGAGGTCGGCCGGCGGCTTCTCGGCCCGGCCGGACGCGGCGAGCGACATCGCCGCTGCAACACCGATGGCAAACTCTCGACAGCGCACGGCACCCCCGCCACGCGACCCGCCGCAGATGGTATCCTAACGCTAGAGGACCCGCCAGACCCACAGCTTGATGCTGCTCGCATAACGCGCGCCCGAGCAGACGAAGATCGACTTGTTGAGCCAGTCATAGGGGCCCTCCGGGGCGATGAATTCGGGCACGGTGCGGAAGTAGTATTCGGCCGGGTCGACCTCCTCGCCGCGGCGCAGGCGGTCCATGACTTCGGGCGGGCCGTGTCGCAGGCCCTTGTTGCGGATCTGGATGAGCGCGCCGTCGTCGGTCTCGATGGCATAGATGGCATCGGCCACCGTCACCCCGTCGGGCCTGGTCAGCTGCCAGTCGGCCGAGTTGCCCATCAGCTTGCCGGAGATGCGCGGGCCCTTGACGTAACCGCCGCTGCGGATCGGGATGATCCGCCGGGTGCCGTCGACCACCGGGCCGATTTCGCGCGGCGCTTCGAGCTCGCCCCCCGCTTCGTAGACGAATTCCAGTTCGGGCTTGATCACGGCGCTCTCCATTTGAGGTTTTCAGTGACCCGACAGGTTAAGAACCCTAGCGTGCGCGGCAAGCGAATCGCGCAGATTATTGCGCGGCACCGGCACGAGAGGAGCAACAAAATGGCGGCGGACCTTTACGCGGACTACGTGATTGTCGGCGCGGGCAGCGCGGGGTGCGTGCTCGCCGCGCGGCTGACCGAAAGCGGGAAGCACAAGGTCGTGTTGCTGGAGGCCGGCGGCGACGACCGGGTGCTTCACGCGGCGCTGCACGAGCCGGGCCAGGTGTGGTCGAACCTGATGATCCACACCCCGATCGGCTTCGGCAAGACGCTCAACGATCCCAAGGTCAACTGGCTTTACGAAACCGAGGTCGACGAGGGCTCGGGCGGGCGCAAGCACAAATGGCCGAAGGGCAAGGTGCTCGGCGGCTCGAGCTCGATCAACGGCATGCTCTACGTCCGCGGGCAGTCGGCCGACTACGACGGCTGGGCGCAGATGGGCGCGCGCGGCTGGAGCTGGGACGAGGTGCTGCCCTATTTCCGCAAGAGCGAGAACCAGGAGCGGGGCGAGAACGAGTTCCACGGCACCGGCGGGCCGCTTAGCGTGTCCGACTTCCCCGAGGAGCACCCGGTCTCGGCGGCCATCGTCCAGGCCTGCCAGCAGATCGGCATCCCGTACAAGGCCGACCTCAACGACGGCAACCAGGAGGGCTGCAGCTTCTTCCAGATGACCGCCAGGAACGGTCGCCGCAGCTCGGCCGCGGTCGCCTAT
>DATJHD010000086.1:0-2909 GCA_035494275.1 Croceibacterium sp. | reverse complement strand
GCTCCACCTCAAGGTCCATGCCGTGCAGAGCGAAGTCGTCCGCTCCGAGCGCCAGATCATTGCGCTCGAGAACCGGCGGATGCTGCTGGAGACCGAGTTCGAGACGCGCGCGAGCCAGGAGCAGCTGGCAAGCTGGAACCGCCTCGATTTCGGCTACGCCGCGCCGGCTGCCGGCCAGTTCGTCGAGAACGAGCGCCAGCTGGCGAAATTCGGCACGCCGCGCGGCCCGGGCGCCCCGGCGCCGATCCTCGTCGCGGCGGTGACGAGCGGGGAAAAGGCCCCGTCATTCGCGAACTTCGTTTCGCCGCTCGGCAAGCCGGTTGACGAACGGCTGCTCGAGCCCGACGCCGCCCACCACGACGTGGCCGAACGCACCGGAGCCACGATCAGCATCCCGCTGGCCGCGGCGATCGGGAACGTCCGCGAATGAATGCATTGACGTTCAATGCGGGGTTCGCCCCGTCGCGTATCCGCCTCGTCGACATCCGCCGCCGCCAGTTGCTGACCGCCCAGCTGCGGATGCTCCTGCTGGGCGCCGGGTTCCTGTTCTGCGCGCTGCTCGCGCTGCTGAGGATCGCCTGGCTCGGCGTCGTCCAGCCGGCGCCGGCCGAGCATTCGATGGCCCAGGCGCTGCTGCCGCCGCGTGGCGAGATCACCGACCGGAACGGCGTTCCCCTCGCGCGCGCGTTTCCCGCCTATGCCCTGTGGTACAACCCCGACGCGCTTGGCGACGGCGGCTCTCCGCTGGTCAAGTCGCCGGCCGAAGTGGCCGCGCGCCTGCACGCGGTCTTCCCCGACCTCGACGTCGCCGAGACCACCCGGTTCCTCGCTGCGGGCAAGGCGGGCTATATCCGCCGCCGGGTGCTGCCCGAGGAAGTCAATGCCGTGAACGCCATCGGCGAGCTGGCGCTCGAAACCCCTGCCGAGGAGGACCGCCAGTATCCGCAGGGCCGGCTTGCCGCGCATGTCCTTGGCTATGTCGCCGACGACGGGCATGGGCGGGTCGGCATGGAATCCTATCTCGACAATCGCCTGCTCGATCCCAGCGAGCGCGGCAAGCCGGTCCCCCTGTCGATCGACGTGCGCGTGCAGGGCGCGCTCGAGGACGAGCTGCGCAGCGGCATGGAGGCGGTCAACGCCATCGGCGCCGCCGGCATCGTGCTCGATGTCGACAGCGGTGAGGTCCTCGCGCTCGCCTCGCTTCCCGAGTTCGATCCCAACCGGATCGACACCCAGGGCGCCAAGAACATGTTCAACCGCGCGACCAACGAGGTGTACGAGCTCGGCTCGACCTTCAAGCCGATCACCGTCGCCGCGGCGATGGACGCCGGCGTCGTCACCGACCTGTCCAAGCGCTATCCGGCGACCCCGCTGCACGTCGACGGATTCACGATCCACGACGACGAGAACCTCGGGCCGACGCTGAACGTGCCCGAAACGCTGATCCACTCGTCGAATATCGTTTCCGCGCAGATCGCCGACCAGCTCGGCGGCAAGCGCTTCAAGCGCGTCCTCGAAGATCTCGGGATGAACGAGCGGCCTTATATCGAGCTTCCGGCGCGCGGCTTTCCGATCTGGCACAAGGGCGACTGGCCTCGCCTGAGGACGATGACCGTCGGCTTCGGCCACGGCATCGCCGTGACCCCGCTGCACCTCGCCGCGGCCTACTCGGCGCTGGTCAACGGCGGCATCTGGCGGCCGGCGACGCTGCTCAAGGTCAAGCCGGGCGACGAGGCCCGGGGCCGGCGAGTGTTCACCGAAGCAACCAGCGCGCGGATGAAGCAGCTGCTGCGGATGGTCGCCGTTTACGGCACCGGCCGCAAGGCGAACGCCCCGGGCTTCCGCGTCGGCGGCAAGACCGGCAGTGCGGAGAAGGCTGCCGCCGGCGGATACGACAGGAGCCAGGTGGTGGCGACGTTCGCGTCGGCCTTCCCGATGGACAAGCCGCGCTATGTCGTCGTCGTCATGCTCGATTCACCGCAGAAGGTGGCGGCGAGCTCGTACCAGCGCACCGCCGCCTGGAACGCGGTGCCGATCGTCGGACGGCTGATCCCGCGGATCGGTCCGCTGCTCGGCGTGATGCCTGACGACAACCGCGACATCGACCTCTCCGACCTCAAGCCGCTGGTCGGCGATGGCGGGGGGAACGAATGAAGCTCGGCCCGCTCGCCGCCGCGGCGGGACTCGATGCGGGCACCGGGGCCGACGCCCAGGTGACGGGCTTTGCGATCGACCATCGCAAGGTCGCGCCAGGGACCGTGTTCGGCGCATTCCGGGGGACGGTGGTCAACGGCGAGGATTTCATTCCCGCGGCGGTGAGCGCCGGGGCGATTGCCGTCGTCGCCCGACCCGAGGCGAAAGTCGCCGGCGCGGCGCATATTGCAAACCCGGAGCCGCGCCGAGCGTTCGCGCGGCTCGCGGCGCTCTTCTTCAAGCCCGTGCCCGACACCATCGTCGCCGTCACCGGGACGAACGGCAAGACTTCGACCGTCGAAATGACGCGCCAGATCTGGCGCATGTGCGGCGAGCGCGCGGCGTCGATCGGCACGCTCGGGGTGACCACGCCGGACGAAAGCGTCTCGACCGGGCTGACCACCCCCGACATCGTCACGTTCCTGTCGAACATGGTCGGGCTGGCGCGCGAGGGCGTCACGCACGTGGCCTATGAAGCCTCGAGCCACGGCCTCAGCCAGTACCGCAACGAAGGCCTGGCGGTGGCCGCCGGCGCGTTCACCAACCTTTCGCGCGACCATCTCGATTACCATGCTGACATGGAAGACTATTTTGCCGCCAAGATGCGGCTGTTCGGCGAAGTGGTGTCCGACGGCGGCACGGCGGTGGTGTGGGCGGACGACGAGTGGTCCGGCCGCGTGATCCAGCGAGTGCGAAAGCGTGGCCTGAAGCTGCTG
>DATJHD010000085.1:0-9076 GCA_035494275.1 Croceibacterium sp. | reverse complement strand
GGGGAACGACGGTGTCGGCACCAAGCTCAAGCTCGCCATCGACCACGGGCGGCACGACAGCGTCGGCATCGACCTCGTGGCGATGTGCGTCAACGACCTCATTGTCCAGGGCGCCGAGCCGCTGTTCTTCCTCGACTACTTCGCGACCGGGAAGCTGGAGACGGGGGTCGCCGAGCGGGTGATCGCCGGCATCGCCGAAGGCTGCAAGCAGGCCGGCTGCGCGCTGATCGGCGGCGAGACGGCGGAAATGCCCGGGATGTATGCCGAGGGCGACTACGATCTTGCCGGCTTCTGCGTCGGCGCGGTCGAGCGCGGCGAGCAGCTGACCGGCGAGCGTGTCGCGCCCGGCCACGTGCTGCTCGGCCTCGCAAGCTCCGGCGTGCATTCGAACGGGTTCTCGCTCGTGCGGCGGCTGGCGGCCGACATGGGCTGGCAGCTCGACGCGCCCGCGCCGTTCGACGATGCACGAAGCCTGCTCGACGCGCTGATGGAGCCAACGCGCATCTACGTCCGCCCGCTGCTTCCGGTCGTGCGCGGCGGGAAGGTCGACGCCCTCGCCCACATCACCGGCGGCGGGCTGCTCGAGAACGTGCCGCGCGTGCTGCCGCAGGGAACCCGCGCCCTGATCGACGCCGGCTCCTGGGAGCAGCCTCAGCTGATGGCGTTCCTCCAGCGGCAGGGCAACATCACGCCCGCCGAGATGATGCGCACGTTCAACTGCGGCATCGGCATGGTGCTGGCCGTCCAGCCGGAACTGGCGAGCGAAGTCGTCGCCGAGCTCGAGGAGGCGGGCGAGGACGTCGCGCACGTCGGCGAAGTCGCCGCCGCGCCGCGAGGCTGCACGGTGCGCGGGCCGGCCGGCAGCTGGGGCTCGGTCGAAGCGTGGGAAGCCGCGCACGCCTCCTAGCCTATTCCCGGGTCTTCGCCGGCAGGCCTTCGATATTTTCGCCAAGGGTGTCGCGCAGGTACAGCTCGCGGACCCCGACGTAAGCGACCACCAGCAGCGCGCCGGCGAAGAACACGCCGTAGATGCCGAACACCGCGCCGACGCCGAGGATGACGAACAAGGTCAGCGCGGGCGGGATCTTGACGACGCTGCGGTTGAGGCCGGGGGTCAGCGCATAGGCTTCGACGAGGCGCACGACCAGGTAGGCGACGACTGTGTGCCACAGGACGTCTCCGCCGGCCGTCGCCGCCAGCCCGATCGCCGGCAGCATGGCTACCGCGGGCCCGACATAGGGCACGAATTCCGAAAGACCGCCGAGCAGCCCCAGCGCGGCCCAGCTATTCAGCCCGGCGAGCCACAGCGCGCCCGAGATAACCAGGGTCATCGCCACCATCGCCAGCAGCTTGGCCTTGAGCCACAGGCGCAGCGCGGCCGAGATCTCGCCGATCGCGTGCGCCATCGCCGCTCGTCCGGGCGGCGGCGTGAGCAGCACGATGGCCGACTTGTAGGGCCGTGGATCGGCGGCGATGAACATTGCCCCGACCATGACGATGAGGAAGTTCACGAGGATCTCGCCGCCGCCGAGCATGAGCGCGCCGAGCCGATTGGCAATTGCCGCGCCGGCGGTGGCGGCATGGGTCGCCTGGACGATGGCGGCGCCGGCCTTCGTCGTCGAAAGGCCCTTCTCGATCGAGGCGATGGTGCCGGGCAAGTCGCTGAGAATGGCGCTCAGCTCGCTGCCGAACTGGACCACCAACAGGTACGCGATGAGGGCGAAGAACGCGAGGACGATGAGCGTGCCGAGAACGAGCGCCGCCCGGTGATTCCTCAGGCCCGCGCGCTGGACCAGCCGCGCGGCGCTGCGAAACATGACCGCGCCGATCACCGACCCGAAGGCGAGCAGCAGCATGTTGGAGGCGCGCCAGATCATGACGATTGCCGCCGCCGCGAGAATCGTCCAGCCCAACCGCCGCAGATACGGCCAATCTTCGGGAGAGGGTTGGAAAACCGGGCGCATGAAGGCAGGAACAAAGACGATTCAGCCGCGCGCCCGTTCCAGCGGGCCGCATCCCGGGGGGAGACGAGCGAGCATGGCGAGGAAGGCGCGAGTGGCGGTCATGCTCTCGGGCAACGGGACGACGATGTCCTCGCTGCTGTTCCATTCGCGCCTCGCCGATTGCCCATACGAGATCGTGCTCGTCGCCAGCAACGTGCCCGAGGCGCGCGGGCTTGCGATCGCCGCCGCCGAGGGCGTTGCCGCCTTTGCCCACAGCCACAAGGGGCTGGCGCGCGAGGCGCACGAGGCGATCATGGACAAGGCGCTGCGCGACGCCGGGGCCGAGTTCATCGCGCTTGCCGGCTACATGCGGGTGCTGACCGAAGGCTTCGTCGACAAGTGGTCCGGCCGGATGCTCAACACCCACCCGTCCCTGCTCCCGAAGTTCAAGGGCCTGCACACGCACCAGCGTGCGATTGAAGCCGGCGAGACGCACGGGGGCTGCTCGGTCCACGTCGTGGTGCCCGAACTCGACGCCGGACCGCTGCTAGGCCAGATCGCGGTGCGCATCCTGCCCGACGATACGCCCGAGTCACTGGAGAAGCGCGTGCTGATGGCCGAGTATCAGCTCTATCCGCGGATGCTGGCCGACTACGTCTCGCGAGAGAGGGACCCCGACTGGCTCGCGTCACAAGTGCGCAACCGGGCGCTCGCGCTGCCCGAGTCCGATGAGGTGAACTCCCATGGCATGCCGAGCTTCGGGGTGATCAAGGGCAAGAAGTTCGCCTATGTCAGCATGGACCACCACGGTGACGGCAAGACGGCGCTGCTGGTCAAGATCAGCGGCCCCGACGAGCAGGCGCAGCTGATCGACATGGATCCCGAGCGCTACTACCGCCCGGCCTACTTCGGCGACGGCTGGATCGGCATCCGCCTCGATCTCGGCGACACCGACTGGGACTCGATCGCCGGCTGGCTGCGGCGCAGCTGGCGCAGCGTGGCGCCCAAGCGGCTTACGGCGCTGATGGACGCAGCGGACGAGTTCTAGGCGTTCTCGCGAACCGCTGCCCTGCCGCCGCGCCCGATGCCCGGGATGACCATGCCCACACTTCGCCGGTATTCGACATAGGTGTCGCCATACTGGCCGATCAGGTCGCGCTCCTCGAAGGCGATACCGATGAGGATGTAGATCGAGAAGCCGAGCGACAGCAGCAGGTGGCCGTAGCTCATGTCGGGCGTCGACCAGAACGCGAGCAGGAAGCCGCTGTAGATCGGGTGGCGCACCCAGCGGTAGAACAGCGGTGTCTTGAACGTCATGGGCGCCGCCTCGGTGCCCTTGAAGTGGCGCCAGGCCTGCGCGAGGCCGAAGAGCTCCCAGTGGTTGATCAGGTGAGTGGCGATAAAAAGGATGCCCCACCCGGCAAAAAACAGCACCCACAGCACGATCCGCGCCGTCGGATTGGCCACCGACCAGACGGTTCCGGCGATCGGCATCCAGAACGCGAACAGCGCAATCAGGCACAGCGCGGATCCGAGGCAGAACACCGAGCGCTCGAGCGGCCCGGTCACGACTTTGACCCAATTCGCCTTGAAGGCAGGGCGTGCCATGACGGAATGCTGGATGCCGAACAGCGCGATCAGGCCGATGTCGACCAGTGCCGCCATGCCCGGGGCGGCCGGTAGCCCCTTATCGACATTGGTCGGCAACGGCGGGAACCCCGCGACGAAGCCGATCAGGTAAACGAAAGCGACGAAAAACGCCAAATAGCAGGCCACGGCGGCCAGCAAGGTCAAGATTCTACCCATCGGTCCTCTCCCAAATAGGACTCGTCAGGCGACCCTTATCGTTCGTTAGATAGCACTCTGCTGCTGCACGTCAAAACAACCCACATCGATCAGTCAATGCGAGACGGGGCCATAGGGGCGTTGTCGCCGACGACCGGTCGCGTGCGCATTGATGCGATCGGCGAACCGGCGCGAAAATCTTCAAGAGAGCGGAACCGAACCGGCTATCGGCCGGCCATCAGGCCGGTCGGACGCAAGACCGGTCCTTTTTCCAAGATGGCGCAGGCATCGCGCGTGGACGAGGATCCATTGAAGACGAGGCGAAGTCCTGCGCCGCTTTCCGGCAGGTCTTACATCGCCTCGTCGGACGCAGACGCGAAAGGCCGCCCGCTGCCGCAGCGCCTGGATCAGCCGACGATCTCTCCGGGCGTGAAGAAGAAATCGATCTCGATCTTGGCGTTCTCGTCGCTGTCGGAGCCGTGGACCGTGTTCGCCTCGATGCTTTCGGCAAAGGTCTTGCGGATCGTGCCCTCGTCGGCCTGGGCCGGGTTGGTCGCGCCCATCACCTCGCGGTTGCGCTTGACCGCGTCCTCGCCCTCGAGCACCTGCACGACGACGGGGCCGCTGGTCATGAACTCGACGAGATCGCCGAAGAACGGGCGCTCCTTGTGCACCGCGTAGAAGCCTTCGGCCTGCTCGCGGCTCATCCAGATGCGCTTGCTGGCGACGACGCGCAGGCCGGCTTCCTCGAGCATCTTGGTGACCGCGCCGGTCAGGTTGCGGCGGGTGGCGTCGGGCTTGATGATCGAAAAGGTGCGGGTGACCGCCATGTTGTGTCCTAGCGTCTGCGGTGTTGGGGATTTGGCCGCGCCCCTAGCGGGCGGGTGGGGGAGTCGCAAGGGTCAGGCCTTCTTGACCCATTTGCCTTCTTGCTGTGCGAAGTGGCTGCGCCTGACGTCCTCGCGGCCGTCGAACCGGCGCCAGGTGGCGCGGGCGGCGGCTGTGCCGGCTTCGTCGAACAGCAGGAAGGCGCGCTCGAAGCCTTCCACCCCGTCCCGCCACGCGCCGTCGGCGAGAACGATATAACGCGCGCCGTTCACCGCCTCGCAGGATTTAGAGAGGAGGATCGGCTGGCGATCGGCGTGCGGTGCTGTCGCTTCGCCGTTGGCGAGAAAGGCCTCGGGCTTAGCTTCCCACAATGTCCGGCTCACGCTCGCCCGCTGCTCATCGCTGGCGGACACGACTAGGAGCTTCTCGTTCGCGGCGCGCGTGCGCTCGGCAATCAGCGCCACGACCCGCTCGACCGGATCGTGCGACAGTTGCCAGAAATCCACCTGCATGCCTTCCTGCCCTGCCGCTTCACCTGCCCGAGGAGGGACTAATCCTCGAGATTGTCGCGCACGTAGCGGTCGATCAGCCGCACGCCGAAGCCGGTCGCGCCCTTGTCCCACGTCGCCCCGGCCTTGTCGGCCCAGACCATCCCGGCGATGTCGCAGTGCGCCCACGGGGTGCCGTTCTCGACGAAGCGCTGGATGAACTGCGCGGCGGTGATCGAGCCGGCATAGCGCGGGCCGACGTTCTTGATGTCGGCGATCGGGCTGTCGATCAGCTTGTCGTACTCGGGCGACAGCGGGAAGCGCCACATCTTGTCGCCACTCGCCCTGCCGGCGGCGAGCAGGTTCTCGGCGAGACGGTCGTTGTTCGAGAACAGGCCGCCATGCTCGTGCCCGAGCGAGACGATCATCGCGCCGGTGAGCGTGGCAAGATCGATCACGGCAGCGGGCTGGAATTCCTTCTGCACCCACGTGATGGCGTCGCACAGCACCAGCCGCCCCTCGGCGTCGGTGTTGAGCACTTCGACCGTCTGGCCGGACATGGTCCTGACGACATCGCCCGGGCGCTGGGCGTTGCCGTCGGGCATGTTCTCGACCAGGCCGCATACCCCGATCACGTTGGCCTTGGCCTTGCGGCCGGCGATCGCGAACAGGGCCCCCGCGACCGCACCGGCGCCGCCCATGTCCCACTTCATGTCTTCCATCCCCGGCGGCGGCTTCAGCGAGATGCCGCCGGTGTCGAACGTGACGCCCTTGCCGACGAACACGGTCGGCTTGCCGGCCTTGGCCCCGCCCATCCACTTGATGGCCAGCAGCCGCGCCGGCTTCGCCGAACCTTGCGAGACGCCGAGCAGCGCGCCCATGCCGAGCTCGCGCATGTCGTCCTCGTCGAGGACGATGATCTCGGCGCCGGTGCCTTCGAGGCGCTTCGACACCCGCTCGACGAAGCTTGCGGGATAGATCACGTTGGCGGGCTCGGCGACCAGTTCGCGGGTCAGCTCGACGCCGTCGGCGAGGGCCTGCTCGATTTGCCACGCGGCCTGCGTGCCCTCGGGAGCGCCGATCACCACGACTTCGTCGAGCGAGCGCTTCTGCTCGTCCTTCAGCCGCGTGCGATAAGCGTCATGGCGCCACGCGCGCAGCCGCAGGCCGAGCAGCACGGCGGCGACTTCGCTTGCGTCGAGTTGGCTCCCCGTCAGGTCGAGCCCCAGCGCGGTTTCGCCGGAGGTCAGGTAGCGGGCCGACAGCGCCGCACCGGCCCTTTCGAGCGCCGCCGTGCGATCGTCCGCATCCGCCTTGCCCGCACCGGCGAGCACCAGTCGCACCACCCGCCCGTCGCGCACGCCGAAACTTTCGAAGACCTGCCCGGTTTTGCCGGTGAAACGCGCCGCGGCGGCCCCTTCGGCGTCAGTCCGCGACAAGTCGGCAGGCAGGCCGTCCTGGTCGACGATGCGGGCGAGGAGGCGTGGAGTGGATGAATCGGCGGCCCCGGCACTTGGGCGGAAGGTGATCTGCATTGTCTCTCCGATAAGGCGAAAGCCTCGCGCGCTCGAACGGCGGCACGGTCATTTTGCTGGCGTTGCGCTTAGTGGCGGGCGGTGCGATAGGCAAGCCATGCCCCCCGCCCGGCAGCACGAGCTGCAAGCCCTGTTCTGTCGCTTGCTGGTCCTCCGATCGGGCGCTGCATTCGCCGTCGCGTTGGCGCTCGCCGCACCCTGCGCCGCGGCCGCGCAGGATGCTTCCGCTCCCGAGGCAGCACCGGCCGGCAAGCCCCGGTCCGCGCCGGCGGGGGGGCCGGCGGGGACGCTTGCCAAGCGGCCGGAGGAAGGCCAGCCGGCACCCCCGCCGGGACCCGGACCGGATGCCCAGGGCGAGCGCCAGGTGGCCTTCGAGGCGAACGGCGTCAGCTACGACAGCAACGCCGATGTCGTGACCGCCGAGGGCGATGTCATCTTGCGCTCCGACGATCAGTCGGTGCGCGCCGACGATGTCAGCTGGAACCGCAAGACCGGCCAGATCGTCGCCACCGGCGACGTGCGGGTGGTCGACGAGAACGGCAACCAGCTGTTCACCGACCGGGCCGAGCTGACAGACAAGCTCAAGGCGGGCGCGATGCAGAACCTGCTGCTGGTACTGCGCGAAGGCGGGCGGCTCGCGGCACAAAACGGCACGCGCGACGAAAACGGGCGCATCGTGCTCGATCTGGCCGCCTATTCGACGTGCGCGGTCGAAACCGCCTCCGGTTGTCCCAAGACGCCGAGCTGGCGCATCACCGCCGAGCGTGTGGTCTATGACGACACGACCAAGCGAGTGCGCTTCAAGGGCGCCTACTTCGAGCTCTTCGGCATGCGCGTCCTGCCCCTTCCGGCGCTGTCGCTCGCCGTCGGCGGCCAGGCCAACTCGGGCGTAACGATCCCGGATATCGGCTACAGCGCGTCGAACGGGCTCGAAGTGAGCGACAGCTTTTACTGGCGTATCTCGGACAATCGCGACCTGCTGCTCTCGGCCTATGCCTACAGCAAGACCGAACCGATGGTTTCGGCGCAGTACCGTGCGCTGACCGATATCGGCGCCTACCAGATCACAGGCTACTTCACTTACGGCACGCGTATCCCGGTCGGCTCGACCGTTCCGACCACGCAAAAAGACTGGCGCGGGTATCTGGATGCCAACGGTCGGTTCCAGCTCGATCCCTATTGGAGCATCACCGGCTCGGTCAGGCTCGCCAGCGACCGGACTTTCCTGCGCCGCTACGACATCAGCCGCGACGACCGGCTGCGCTCGACGCTCGACGTCGAACGGATCGACGACGACTCGTATCTCTCGATTGCCGGGTGGTACACGCAAGTCCTGCTGACGCCGCAGAGCCAGGGGCTCGAACCGATCGCTATTCCGCAGATCGACTACCGGCGGCGGCTGACCGATCCGTGGCTCGGGGGCACCCTGCAGCTTGAGGTCAACAGCCTCGCGCTCACGCGCACCGCGGGTCAGGACACGCAACGCGCCTTTGCGCGGGCGCAATGGGATTTGCGGCGCATCACCCCGTGGGGGCAGGAGGTGACCTTCACCGCCCTGGTGCGCGGGGACGTCTATCATTCGGACGAAAACGCGACGACCGCCGTCGCGCTTTACCAGGGCCTGCCCGGTTGGAGGGGCCGGGCGATCGCCATCGGCGCGATCGACGTGAAGTGGCCGCTCGTCGGCAAGCTGTTCGACGGCACCCAGGTGCTGACCCCGCGCATCCAGCTGGTGGCGAGCCCGCCCATCCGCAACCTCGCGATCCCCAACGAGGATTCCCGCGCCATCGACCTCGAGGACAGCAACCTGTTCGCGCTCAATCGCTTCCCCGGTTACGACCGGGTCGAGGACGGCGTGCGCCTGACTTATGGCGTCGACTGGGAATTCGATCGGCCGGGCTGGCGCGTCAGGTCGACGATCGGCCAGTCCTATCGCTTCAGTGACAAGCCGACGCTGTTTCCCGACGGTACCGGGCTGACCAACCAGTTTTCCGACTGGGTCGGCAGGACCGAAATCCGGTTCCACAATTTCATCAAGTTCACCCACCGCTTCAGGCTGGACAAGGACAGCTTCGCGGTGCGCCGCAACGAGATCGACGCGACGGTCGGCAGCGACGAGACTTATGTCGAGGTCGGCTACCTGCGCCTCAACCGCAACATCGACCCGACGCTCGAAGACTTGCGCGATCGGGAGGAGCTTCGCGCGGCGGGGCGGGTCGCGTTTGCCAAGTACTGGTCTGTGTTCGGCTCGGCGGTGGTCAACCTGACCGACCGCCGGGAGGATCCGACCTCCGCCTCGGACGGGTTCCAGCCGCTGCGCACGCGGCTGGGCATCGCCTACTCCGACGACTGCCTGGAGTTCGGCCTCACCTGGCGGCGCGACTTCGTGCAGATCGCCGATGCCAGGCTCGGCAACACCTACCGTGTGTACTTCTCGCTCAAGAACCTCGGCATCCATTGAGGGCTGAAGGTAAACAGGCTATCGGCCCCCGGCATT
>DATJHD010000084.1:0-7274 GCA_035494275.1 Croceibacterium sp. | reverse complement strand
GCCGAGGAAAAGGCGCATCGGCTGCCGGTGATCATCTCGATCCCGCTGGTGGTCAACATGCTGCCGACGATGATCGGAGTGCTGATGCTGCCGGCTGTCGTGCGGGTCGTGCGCACGCTGATTCCGGCTCTGACTGGGGGATAGGACGATGACCAGACTTCTGAAAGTTTCGGCAACGCTTTTGGCGACGGTGGCCCTGAGCGGCTGCGCGTCGATCTTCGGGCACGGCTTCGCCGACCGCGGGGCGGCGCAGTCCGCCCCGGCCCTGTCGGTCGGGACTGTCGAGCTCGCCGCCGCCCGGCGGGCGATGGACGCCGGCATGACCGCCGAAGCGATCGATCACTTCCGCGCGGCGCAAACCGATCCGCAGGCGCTGCCGGCCGCGAGCAACGGCCTCGGCGTCGCCTACGCCCGGCTTGGCCGGTTCGATCTCGCCGACCGGTACTTCCGCATGGCGATGGCGCTCGAGCCGGCCAACCAGCGCTTCGCGGCGAACATGCTGCGCCTGCAGGGGGACTATGCGCTTGCCCAGGCGCAGGCGGCGGAAACCACCCGCCTCGCCGAGGCCGCAAAGCCCGCCGAGGCCGCTCCCGTGGCCCTCGCCGCGGCCGAACGCCCGGGAGCGCTCGAGCGCGTGTCGCGGGGCGAAGTGCGCATCCGCACCGTTGCGGTGGCGGCTGCCGCGCCGGTCGCCGTCGTGGCCTCGCGCGATGCCCTCCCGGCCAGGGCGACCGGGCCGCTGTCCAGTCAATCGATCCGGACCAGGGCGCCGGCGGGCTATCCGGTGCGGATCGACCTCACAAAGAACGCGAGCTCGGCGGGCGGCGATGTCGCGAGCGTTGAATATCCGCAGCGAGTCGACCTCTCCAAGGTCGTGCTGGTCGACTGATTCAGGATCATAGCGGGCCATGACAGGGCAAATCGGGTTGCTCGCCGCGTGCCTGGCGCTCGCGGCGGCGGGGGCCGCGTGGGACGTCAGGATCCGCCGGATTCCCAATGTACTTTGCCTGCTGCTCGCGGTCATGGCGGCCGCCTACGCGTGGTGGGCGACCGGCGCGAACGGTCTCCTGTGGGGAGCGATGCACGCGGCGATCGCCCTTGCCGTCGGCATCGGTCTTTTCGCGCTCGGGGTGATCGGCGGCGGCGACGCGAAGTTCTACGCCGCGGCGGCCCTCGCGGTCCCGCTCAAGGCGGGCTTCACGCTGCTCGGCTGGACATCTCTGGCCGGTCTCGTGCTCCTGGTCGTGCTCGTCGTGGGCAAGCTGCTGTTTGCAAGCAGCGGAAAGTCGATGCGGGAAATGCGCAAGATGCCGGTGCCCTACGGCGTTGCCATCGCCGCGGGGTTCGCGCTCACCACGCTCGCCTGATTTCAGCGACGCGGTGCATAAGCGGGGAGCGCCTGCACCGCCGGTCGCGCCGCCATCCGTTCCAGCCAGCCGGTAATCGCCGGCGCCGCCTCGGCGTTGCAGGCGTCGGGCATCACCCGGGGAAGCGCCGGGGCCATCGAATACCACTTGATATCGGCGAGCGAGTAATCCTCGCCGAGCAGCCACGGTCCGCGAGACTTGAGGCGTCCCTCGAGCCTCGCGATGCAATGGCCGAGCCTGCGGCGGGCGTCGGCCAGCTCGCCCTCTGAATAGCCGGTCTCGGAAACGGTCGCCCATTTGCGGCGCACTTCCTCGTTCGGCATGTTGGCGAGGCGGGCGGCCATTTCGGCCTTGTCGATCTTCGAGGCGAAGGGCGTCGCGCCGTGCGCCCCGATGACCGTCAGTGCCGGGCAGAAATACTCGTCGACGTACTTGGTGAGCCCGCGCATCTCCGCGCACAGCCAGGGATCGGCCGGACGCAACGCAACCTCAGGGAAAACATCCTCGAGGTATTCGTTGATCACGCTCGATTCCTTCACCACCCTCCCGTCGTGGACCAGAACGGGGACCATTCCCTCGGGGTTGATCAAGCGAAACGCCGGATCGTGATGCTCCCACTTGCGGCTGTCGAGGACCCGGTTCTCGAACGCGAGGCCCTTCTCGACGAGGCACAGGAGCGGGGTCAGGGAGTTGGCGACCGGTCCGAAATGATAAAGCGCCAGCATCAGCTTCCGAGCCGCTGCTCCTCTTCGAGCATCGCCTGGGCCTGCTCGCGCATCGTTCCGAGCACGCGCCAGACGACGGCCGCATCCTCGGCCGGGATGTCCCTCGTCAGCAGGCGATCGCGCTCGTGGACCCAATCGACCATCTGGTCGTAGACCTTGCGGCCCTCGCCCGAGAGATCGATCTCGATCTCCGGTCCGCCGGGCTTGCGCTCGCGCGTGAGGAGTCCGCGTTCGACCATCGCCTTGACGGCGCGGCTCAGCTGGCCGCGGTCCTGCACCATCGCCTCGGCGAGGCCGTTGAGCGACAGCGGCGCGTTCTCGCCAAGCTGGGTCATGATCCGCCACTCGGTCTCGGACAAGCCGAACTGGCGCCGCTGCGCCAGGATCCCGCTTCGTCGCAGGACGACGAAGAGGCGAATCATTCGCATCGAGACCAGCCCGTAGTCGAGGTCCGGCCGGCCCCTGGCGATCGATTGCGCGTCGTGCATCTCAGGCTCCCGTTCGCTCCCCTTCTCTAGAGTAGTTTTGTTGGTGTCAAAAAGCTTTTTGGTTCACACTGGCCCAAGCCCTTGGGATCGCTCGCGGAGCAACGATGCGCGAATTGGCAGGCAGGACGGCGTTCATCACCGGCGGCGCCAGCGGAATCGGGCTCGGCATGGCGCGGGCCTTTCTCGCCCGCGGCATGAAGGTCGTCATCGGCGACTTGTTGCAGGCGCACCTTGACGAAGCGCGCGGCCTGCTGGGTTCGAGCAACCGCCTGCACTCAATCCGCCTCGACGTCTCCGACCGCGCGGCCATGCATGACGCCGCGCGCGAGACGGCCGACGTGTTCGGCAACGTGCACGTCCTGTGCAACAACGTCGGGGTCAGCCAGCGCAACTCGCTCGACGAGGCGGGCTACGCCGACTGGGATTACGTGCTCAGCGTCAACCTCGGCGGCACGATCGCCGGCCTCGTCGAGTTCCTCCCGGCGATGAAGGCGCATGGCGAGGGCGGCCATGTCGTCAACACGAGCTCGATGGCGGGGATGATACCGGTGCCGGGGTTCGCGGGCATCTACGCTACCAGCAAGTTCGCCGTCAGGGGCTTGAGCGACGCGCTCCGCCTGGCGCTCGCTCCTTACGGCATCGGCGTCTCGGTGCTGTGCCCCGGCCTCGTTCGCACCCGGGCGATGACGGCCGGCGATCTCTACCGCGGGGCGCACGAGCGGGCCGACCCCGCGATCGAGCTGCGCGACACTCTCGACGGCGGAATGGACCCGGCCGAGGTCGGCGAGCTCGTTGCAGGAGCGATCGAGGATAACCGCCCGTACATCTTCCCGCACGGGGAATTCGTCGGCGAGGTGAAGGCGTACTTCGAGGAGATGCTCGCCGCCTTCCCGACCGAGTTCACGATGGACGAGCGCCGCCGATTGGGCGAGGAGCGGCGGGCGAGGATGACCGCCGAAGCGAGGGCGCTCGCCGATGCGCTGGGGAAAGAGCAGGCATGAAGGACGTCTCCGGCAAGACCGCGTTCGTCACCGGCGGAGCCAGCGGGATCGGCCTTGGCATGGCCAAGGTATTCGGCTGGGCGGGAATGAACGTCGTCGCCGCCGATGTCCGCGAGGACCACATCGCCGCCGCGCACGACGAGATCGCCGACGAAGGGCTCGCCGAGCGCGTGCGGTTCCTCCGTCTCGACGTCACCGACCGCGAGGCGTTCGCCGCCGCGGCCGACGAGGCCGAGGCGATGTTCGGCAAGATCCACGTGCTGTGCAACAACGCCGGGATCGGGCTGCTCAAGCCGATCACCAAAGCGAGCGAAGCCGACTGGGACTGGGCGATCGACGTCAACCTCAATTCGATGTTCAACGGCGTGAAGGCCGTGCTGCCGAAAATCCGCGCCCACGGCGAAGGCGGCCACATCGTCAATACCGCCAGCATGGCCGGCGTGCTGCAGTACAGCCAGGCCGGGATCTACGTGACGACCAAGTTCGCCGTCGTCGGCTTCTCCGAGGCCCTGCGCGCGGAGCTGGCGAGCGAAGCCATCGGCGTCTCCGCCTTCTGCCCCGGCGGCGTCAGGACCAACATCCGCGACTACGAGGCGACGAGGCCCGGACGTTACGCGACGAAGACCAAGGCGCCGGGCGGCCCGCCGCCGGGCTTCGCCTTCACCGATGAGCAGCGCGCGCGGCTCGCGGGCCTGACCGCGACGCCGGAGGAAGCCGGCGAGCTGGTGCTGCAGGGCATCCGCGGCAACGCGCTCTACATCTTCACCGCGCCCGAGTTCCGCGCCGGGGTTGAGGAGCGCTTTGCCGCCATCCGCCGGGCGCTCGGCGAAGACAAGGCGCGCGAAGCGATCGCGCTCGAGCTGATCCCCGGCCTCGTCGGCAGCCCGATCTACAACGAGGCGCCGTGAGGTCGCAGCCTTTCACGTTGGCGGGAGTTGCGGGCCCAAGGGAAGGCCTGAGCGACGCCGAAGCGGATTAATCCGAAGGAATGAAATTCGCCTGCCCGGCGATGTTCACAAAGTTGATGCAACCGTCCACCTATTGGACAATCGTAAACTCCGGGCTGGGACGTTGTTAACTTAAGTTCTATCGTCGGGCGCATGAGACACGAATCGGCAGCAGCGCCGGCTTACGTCATCAAACCCGAGGAATTGTCGGCGCTCAATTACCTGCCGCCCGACCATCCGCGCCCGCAGGCCGTCGAATGGATCAACCGCGGCACCAACCAGACCTTGCGGCCCTCGTCGGTCGACATGCTGATGCGCACGCTGTTTGTTGACGTCGCCTCGCCCAGCGTGGTGCGGCTGCACCGCACCTCGGGCCTGCGCGCGGTTTTCGCCAGCGACCAGGAGCGCAACATGTTCGCCGCCGCGTTCACCGCGGCGCGCCAGAAGCTGCTCGGGGTCGAGAGCCATCACGTCACGGCGATCTTCAATCAGCTCAAGGAAGCCGAGCAGGCCGTGGTGGCGCTGAAGGAAGCGGGCGTTGCCCCGAAGGCCATCTCGCTGATGTTCCGCGCCAGCCAGTTCATCGACACGACTGTCAAATGGCGCGAAGGGCACAGCAAGCTCAGCATCGCCGGGGCGACCGCGGGCGGCGGCGTCGCCGCGGTGATCTTCGCGATGGCGGTGCTGGCGATCCCCGGCATCGGGCCGGTGGCGGCGGCCGGGGCTCTCGCCACCTCGGCCTTCCATTCGTTCGCCGCGGCAAGCGGCGTCCTCGGCGCGACCGGCGGGGCCATCGCCCGGATGCTGACCGACCACGACGTGGACGGCGTTTCGGCCTCCTACTACCAGGAGCAGATCCGGCGCGGGAAGATCTTCGTGTCGGTCGATGTCCGCGAAGCGCCCAAGTGGCGCACGCTCGCGCGCGATATCCTCAGGCAATTCAACGGGCGCACCTCGACCCGCGCCTGACCTTCCTCAGGCGATGCGGATGTCGAGCAGGGTCGGCTGGGCCTCGGCGAAGCTCCAGGCGAGCGCCGCATCGAGCGCATCGACCGTGTCGACGCGCCGGCCCTCGACCCCGTGGCCTTGCGCGAGCTTCACGAAATCGAGGCCGCTGAGATCGCACCCCGGCACGTGGTTCATGCCGAACTCGGCCGAGAAGCCCGACAGCGCGGCGTAGGCGGCGTTGTTGAGAATGAGAAAGCTGACATTCGCCTTCTCGGCCGCCGCGGCGAACAGGCCCTGGATGGTGTACATCGCCGCGCCGTCGCCGATGATCGCGACGACCTTGTCGCCTTGCGCCATGGCGATGCCGACGGCGGCGGGGAGCGAGTAGCCGAGGCCGCCGCTGGCGCAGGTGTAGAAGCCGCCCTCGCGGGTGATCGGCAGGACCTCGTGCTCGGGGCCGCGCGCGGTCGGCGCCTCCTCGACGATGACCGACGCCGCCGGCCGCAGGTGGGCGACGCGCTTGAGGACGTAAGCGGCGTTCATCGCCGGCTCGGGCTCGGCGAAGGTGCGCGGCTTTCCCTGGTAGGGGCGCGCGTTGGCCCGCTCGCACAAGAGGGCGAGACCCTCGGCGACATTGCCGAGCACTCCGCCTCCCCCGGGGAGCGCCGCGAGGTGCTGGGGGTCTTCGCTGAGCGCCATGAGCTTCGCGTGCTCGGGCCAGTGCGGGCCCGTCCCCTCGACGTGCCAGGTGAACACCGGCGCGCCGGCGACGAGGATCGCGTCGTAAGGCGCGAGGAAGTCGCGCAAGTCGTCGCGCCACGCGGGGAGGAAGCCGGCGAACTGCGGATGGTTCTCGGGAAAGGTCTCGCGCGCGGCGTAAGGCGCGGACCACACGGCGCAGCCGGTCTTCTCGGCGAGCCGGATCGCCTCGCGCCAGCCGCCCGAGTTGGCCACCCCGGTGCCGATGACCAGCGCCGGCCGTTCGGCCCCGTCGAGCATCGCCGAGAGGCGCTCGATCCCGGTCGCCGAAGGGACGGTGCACAGCGTCAGCTGCGGCAGGGCGGGCATCTCGCACTCGCGGTCCCAGTCGTCGACCGGAATCGACACGTAGCACGGGCCCATCGGCGGCGTCAGCGCGGTCACGAAGGCGCGGATCAGCGCCAGCGGCACGTCCTCGGCCCGCGCCGGCTCGACCGAGTACTTGACGTAGGGCCGCGGAAATTCGGTCGAGCGCTCGTTGTAGAGGAAGGGGTCGTAGGGCAGGATGCTGCGCGCCTGCTGCCCGGCGGTCACCACCACCGGCGCATTGTTGCGGAAGGCGGTGAACAGGTTGCCCAACGAATGGCCGGTGCCGGCCGCGCTGTGGAGGTTGACGAGGGCGGGCTTGCCGGACGCGCGCGCGAAGCCGTCGGCCATCGCGACCACCACCGCCTCGCTCAGCCCCATCACGTAAGGAAACGGCATTGCCCTGAGCATCGGGATTTCGGTGCTGCCGGGATTGCCGAACAGCCGGTCTATACCGAAGTGCTCGAAAACCCTGAAGGCGGCTTCACGGACGGTGGGCATTGGGCGCTCTTCCTCAACCTTTATTGCCGGGCCGCCTTCGGCGGCCGGCAACGGGGAAGCAAGATGTTTTCGTGACGCGCGCTCAGACCTCTTCGCCCCCGGCGCGCGCCCGCTCGAGCACTCTCGCCTCCTCGCGGTTGACCCGCAACAGCACGACGAACAGGCACACGAGGATTACCGGCCAGACCACGTTGATCGAGATGATCGCCGTGCCAAGGTCGCCGTGCAGGCG
>DATJHD010000083.1:0-10375 GCA_035494275.1 Croceibacterium sp. | reverse complement strand
GGCGCACGGCTACCAGGCGCTCGGCCCGATGTTCCACGGCCTGGGGCTGTCGTTCGAACCGCCCATCGCGCAGACCTCGCTCGGCACCAGCCTGCCGGAGGACCTCGATATCGTGTTCGAGCCGGGCATGGTCGTGGAGCTTGAGCCGCACGTCGTGGCGCCGGACTTCTCGCGCGGCTGCTCGATCGGGTGCCCGGTCCTGGTCACCGAAAGCGGCTGCGAGACGTTGGCCGACGACTGGAAGGCCGAGCCGGTGAGGATTGCCGGCTGAAGCGGAAGCTGGATAACCTCGGCTGGCAATACCTGGCGGAGGAGAGGGGTTGGGCCGGTAGAGGCGACTGGGTCACCGCTTTCGCAAGGGTGGCGAAGGGAAGTCTAAAAGACATCTTTCCTGATTGCTGACCGAGGCGCAGTATTCCGACAAGGACCGGTTGCTGACCATGCACGGCAAAGGGCGCGCCCTCGGGGATTGCGGGGAAGGCGCGACCTGGGCCAGGGTTGGTAAGATGTTCCGTTTGGCATCCTATAGGGCGCCCAAGGAATGCGCAGTCGCTGCTCCGGGAACGTGGTTCTCTTGCTAGCAAACGGCTAACGGCCCGCCGTCAAAGGACGATTGGCGCCGACCCCGCCGGCAAAGCGCCCCTTTGAAACTTTGGCGGGCCCTCACGCCACGCTGATTTTCAGTTCACCATCGCCCTCGTCGATCTTCACCGTGCTGCCGTCGGGAATCTCTCCGGCGAGCAGCTTTTCGGCCAGCGGGTCCTGCAGGTAGCGCTGCACCGCGCGCTTCAGGGGCCGCGCGCCATACACCGGGTCGTACCCCACGCGCCCGAGCCAACGCCGCGCCGCATCCGTCAGGTCGAGCTCGATCTTGCGGTCCCTGAGGAGCTTCTGCACGCGGGCGACCTGGATATCGACGATCGGGGCCATGTTCGCCTGGCTGAGGCGGTGGAACAGGATAATTTCGTCGAGGCGGTTCAAGAATTCCGGGCGGAAGTGGGCGCGGACGACTTCCATCACTTGCGGCTCGACGCTCTCGACGTCCTGCCCTTCCTCGAGCTGCGAGAGGAACTGGCTGCCAAGGTTGCTGGTGAGAATGATCAACGTATTCGAGAAATCGACCACGCGGCCCTGCCCGTCGGTCAGGCGGCCGTCGTCGAGCACTTGCAGCAGCACGTTGAAGACGTCCGGGTGGGCCTTCTCGACCTCGTCGAACAGCACGACCTGGTACGGCCGCCGACGAACCGCTTCGGTTAGCGCGCCACCTTCCTCGTAACCGACATAGCCCGGCGGGGCGCCGATCAGGCGGGCGACCGCGTGCTTTTCCATGTATTCCGACATGTCGATGCGGACCATCGCATTGTCGTCGTCGAACAGGAACCCGGCGAGCGCCTTGGTCAGCTCGGTCTTGCCGACGCCGGTCGGGCCGAGGAAGAGGAAGCTCCCCAATGGCCTGTTCGGGTCCTGCAGCCCGGCGCGGGCGCGGCGCACGGCCTTGGAGACGGCGCTGACCGCCTGCTCCTGGCCGATGACGCGCTTGCCGATCTCGGCTTCCATCGAGAGCAGCTTCTCGCGCTCGCCTTCCATCATCTTGTCGACCGGGATGCCGGTCCAGCGGGAGACGACGCTGGCGATGTCGTCCTCGGTCACTTCCTCGCGCAGCAGCGCGTTGTCGCTCGCCCCTTGCGCCTCGGCGAGCGCCTTCTCGAGGTTCGGTATGCGGCCGTATTGCAGCTCGCCGGCCTTGGCGAGGTCGCCGGTGCGCTGCGCCTGCTCGAGCTCGATGCGCGCCTGGTCGAGCTCCTCCTTGATCTTGCCCTCCGCGGCGATCTTGTCGCGCTCGTTCTGCCAGCGCGTCGTCAGCTCGGCCGATTGCTGCTCGAGGTTGCCGAGCTCTTCGCGCAGCGCCTTCAGGCGGTCTTTCGAGGCCTGGTCCTTCTCCTTGCCGAGCGCCTGTTCCTCGATCTTCAATTGGATGATGCGGCGGTCGAGCGTCTCGATCTCCTCGGGCTTGCTTTCCACTTCCATGCGGATGCGGCTCGCCGCCTCGTCCATCAGGTCGATCGCCTTGTCCGGCAGGAAGCGGTCGGAGATGTAGCGGTTGGAGAGCTGCGCGGCGGCGACGATCGCGCCGTCGGTGATGCGCACGCCGTGGTGCAGCTCGTACTTCTCCTTGAGGCCGCGCAGGATCGAGATCGTGTCTTCCACGGTCGGCTCGTCGACGTAGACCGGCTGGAAGCGGCGCTGCAGCGCGGCGTCCTTCTCGACGTACTTCTGGTACTCGTCGAGCGTGGTCGCGCCGATGCAGTGCAGCTCGCCGCGGGCGAGCGCCGGCGTGATGAGAGTGCTGGCATCCATCGAGCCTTCCGAGGCGCCGGCGCCGACGAGGGTGTGCATCTCGTCGATGAACAGGATGATGTGCCCCTCGGCGCCGCGGACTTCGTCGAGCACGGCCTTCAGGCGCTCCTCGAACTCGCCGCGGTACTTCGCGCCGGCGATCAGCGCGCCCATGTCGAGCGCCATCAGCGCGCGGTCCTTGAGGGAGTCGGGCACGTCGCCGTTGGCGATGCGCAGGGCGAGGCCTTCGACGACGGCGGTCTTGCCGGTGCCGGGTTCGCCGATCAGCACCGGGTTGTTCTTGGTCCGGCGGGCGAGGATCTGGATCGTCCGGCGGATCTCCTCGTCGCGGCCGATCACGGGATCGAGCTTGCCGTCGCGCGCGGCCTGGGTGAGGTCGCGGGCGTATTTCTTCATCGCGTCGTAGGCGTTCTCGGCGCTGGCGCTGTCCGCCGTGCGGCCGCCGCGCAGGTCGTTGATCGCATGGTTGAGCGCTTCGGCGGTGACGTTGGCAGCCTTCAGCGCCTGGCCCGCGGCAGTGGTCTTGGCGAGCGCGATGGCGAGCAGGATGCGCTCGACCGTGACGAAGCTGTCGCCGGCCTTGTCGGCCACCTGCTCGGCCTGGTCGAGCACCCGCACGGTGTCATTGTCGAGGCCGGGCGCGGCCTGGGCGCCGCCGCCGGTGACCGCGGCGATCTTGTCCAGCGCCTTGTCGACTTCCTCGACCGCGACGCGCGGATTGCCGCCGGCGCGCTGGATCAGGCCCGAAGCCATCCCCTCCTTGTCCTCGAGCAACGCCTTCAACAGGTGCTCGGGGGTGATGCGCTGGTGGTTGTTTCGGATGGCGACGGTCTGCGCCGATTGCAGGAAGCCTTTCGCGCGGTCGGTGAACTTTTCGAGATTCATGAAGTTTCCCTGTTTCCTTTGCCACGCCCAAGTAGTGTTGCGATTATGTCACACAAGGGTCCCACCTCAGTATTTGCGCCCTTCTCCTCCCCGCTCCACCCAGTCGCCCCGGATCACGGCGGGCTCGCGCGGGACGAAACGCTCCTTGTGGCGCACCATGTAGGCAGCCGCGACGGCTGCCGCCAGTACTCCCGCCAGAGCGCCGATGCCGATCGACCAGCGGGGCCCCCACTGGTCGGCGACCCAGCCGGCGATCGGCGAGCCGAGCGGGGTGCCGCCGAGCGCTATGCCCATGCGGATCGCCATTACGCGCCCGCGCAACGGCGGCGGCGTGGTCAGCTGCATCAGCGCGTTGCTCGAATTGAGGAACGTCAGCAACGCGACGCCGACGATCGCCAGGGCGATACCGAACAGCCAGTAATCGGGGGCCACAGAAGCGAACACGCAGCCGACCGCGAACACCGCGCAACCGGCGAGCAGGTGGGTAAACCACGGCCGTTCGCGTCCCGCGGCGAGCACGGCCCCGGCGACAGTCCCGACGGCCATGATCGAGCTGAGCACGCCGTAGCCGTGCGCATCGGTGTGGAATACCTTGACCGCCATCGCCGAGGTCCAGATGGCGAAGTTCATGCCGAAAGTGCCGATCAGGAACAGCATGACGCAGATCGCCCTGAGGTCGGGCCGGTTCCACACGTAGCTGAAGCCTTCGGCAAACCCGCCGCGCTTGCGTTCGGCGCGGGCGTGCGGGTGCATCTCGTGCCGGCGCAGCAGCAGCAGCGAGGCGAGCACCGCGACGAAGCTGAGGCCGTTGACCAGGAAGGCCCAGCCGATGCCGACACCGGCAATCAGGAAACCGGCCGCCGCCGGGCCGACGAGGCGAGCGCTGTTGAAGCTCGTCGAATTGAGCGCGACCGCGTTGGCAAGGTCCCTCTCCTCGACCAGTTGGCCGACGAACGCCTGCCGCACCGGGGCATCGAACGCCGCGGCGCAACCGAAGGTGAAGGCGAAGGCGTAGACCTGCCACAGCGTCACCACCCCGGCGACGGTCGCCAGCCCGAGCGCCGTCGCCAGCAGCGCCATCGCGCCTTGCGTCAGCAACATCAGCTTGCGCTGGTCGTAACGGTCGGCGACGAGGCCGGTCCAAGGCAGCAGCAGGAGCTGCGGCGCGAACTGCAGCGCGGTGGTGACGCCGACCGCCGAGGCGCTGTGCCGGGTCAGCTCGGTCAACACGAGCCAGTCCTGCGCGATCCGCTGCATCCAGCTGCCGATGTTGGAAACCAGCGAGCCGCCGGCCCAAAGGCGATAGTTGTAGAACTGCAGCGAGCGAAAGGTATCGGCGAACCAGCGCCTCACCGCCCAACGCTCCCGCCATCCGTTTGAGAAGGTGGGAAGCTTTGCGGGTGCCGACGCATGGCGTGCGCGGTAACAGCGCGGGCGGCCGCTGCAAAGCCCGTCCCCCAATCGGGCAAGCGCCCGTTCACCCGTGGGAAAGAACTATGTGAATTCTGGCGTCCGTGCGATGTCGCACGGACGCGTTGGGACGGAGAGCATTGCCCATGGAAATTCCGGTCGAGGAAGCGCCGCCGCTTACCGCAGAACTGGATTTCACACCGGCACAGCGACGACGCGCGATTGCCGCCGCGACGCTCGGCAACGGCCTCGAGTTCTACGACTTCATCACTTTTACTTTCTTCGCGATCCAGATCGGCAACAGCTTCTTCCCGTCGCACGATCGCTTCCTCAGCCTGATGGGATCGCTCGCGACATTCGGCGCTGGCTTCATCACCCGCCCGCTCGGCGCCCATTTCCTCGGCGGTTTCGCCGACAGGCATGGCCGCAAGCCCGGCATGCTGCTCAGCATGAGCCTGATGGGGATCGGAATCACCCTGCTGGCCGTGACGCCCGGCTACGCGACGATTGGCATCGCAGCGCCGGTCATAGCCGTCATGGCCCGGCTGATCCAGGGCTTCGCACTCGGCGGGGAAGTCGGCTCGGCCACGGTGTACATGATGGAAAGCGCAAAGGCGCACCGGCGCGCCCTGACCATGGGCTGGCAAGGGGCGAGCCAGAATGTAGCCGCGACCATCGGCTCGCTCGTCGGGCTGATCCTCAGCCTGATAATCAGCGAGGCCGATCTTTCGACCTACGGCTGGCGAATTGCCATGCTCCTCGGAGTCTCGATCGTGCCGGTGGCGCTGTGGGTTCGCAATTCCTTGCCCGAGACGCTGCATGGCCCCGAGACAACACCGGTCGAGAACGTCGGGTTCAAGGGATACATGCGACCGATCCTGCTCGGCTTCGTGATCATCGCGGCCGGAACCATCGGCACCTACATTTTCAACTACATGGCGACCTATGGGCAAAACACTCTGCATCTCTCGGCCAGCGTTTCCCTTGCCGCCGAATTCGGCGGCAACGGCGTTTCGATCGTCGTCATCCTGCTCGGCGGCTGGCTGAGCGATCTCTATGGCCGGCGCTGGATCATGATCTGGCCGCAGTTGTTGTTCTGCCTGCTTATCGTGCCGAGCTTCCTATGGCTTACGACAGAGCGGGACACCGTCAGCTTCATCGGTGCAAACCTGGTTCTTCAGATCGCTGGAACGCTGCCGTACGGCGCCGCCTATGCCGCCATCACCGAGGGTATTCCGAAGGAAGTACGAGCCAGGGCGTTCGCGCTTGTCTACTCGATCCCCGTCGCTGCATTCGGCGGTACGACGCAACTTGTGGTGACCTGGCTGCTGCACGTCACCGGCGAACCGATGGCGCTGGCCTGGTACCTGACGGCCATTTCGGCAATCGGTCTCCTGGCGATGATTGGAATGCGCGAAAGCGCCCCGGTGAAGCTCGACCCAATGCAGCCGGCGATGGCCAAATATTCCGTCCGTCCGGCCGCATAAGCCGTTCATCGAATTGGTGACCTTTCGCGCGGCCGCATGCTAGCAAGCCGTCGATCGCCATCGTCCAGGGGGACTCAATGCATCGTTTGCTCGTTACCGCCGCCCTGCCCCTGGTCCTGCTCGCGGGCGCCGCCGGCGCGCAGCAGGCCGCGCCCGAGCCCAAGCTCGCGCCGCTCTCGCAGCTCGTCGGCGAGGTGGACATTCCCTTCGAGACGTTCACCCTGCCCAACGGCCTCACCACGATCGTCAACACCGACCGCAAGGCGCCGGTCGTCGGCGTTACCGTCTACTATCGCGTCGGCTCGAAGAACGAGCCGCGCGGGCGCACCGGGTTCGCCCACCTGTTCGAGCATCTGATGTTCGGCGGCAGCTATAACGTCGAGAATTTCGACATTCCGCTCGAAGGCGCCGGCTCCGACAGCACCAACGGTTCGACCTGGTACGATCGCACCAACTATGTCGAGACCGTGCCCGAAGGCGCGCTCGATCTCGCGCTGTTCGAGGAAAGCGACCGCATGGGCTACCTGCTCGGCGCCGTGAACCAGGACAAGCTCGACAAGCAACGCGGCGTGGTCGAGAACGAGAAGCGGCAGGACGATAACCAGCCGTACGGCCTCGTCGAATACCACGTGAACGATGCGCTGCTGCCCGTCGGCCACCCCTATCGCCACACCACCATCGGCTCGATGGCCGACCTCGACGCGGCGACGCTCAACACCGTGCGCAACTGGTTCATCGACCACTACGGGCCGAACAACGTCGTCCTTGCGCTGTCCGGCGACATCGACCTCGCAACCGCGAAGGAGAAAGTGACGAAGTGGTTCGGCGCGATCCCGCGCGGGCCGGTGGTCAAGCCGGTCGCCGCGCCCCCGGTCACCCTTTCCGCACCCAAGCGCGAGACGATCACCGACCAGGTGCCTGTGACGCGTATCCTGCGCACGTGGGTAGGCCCGGGCATCAACTCGCCGGATGAAGTGCCGCTCGACGCCGGCCTTTACGTCCTCGGCGGCCTCGCCAGTTCGCGGCTCGACAACGCGCTTGTGCGCGGCTCCGAAATGGCCGTGTCGGTCACCGCCGACGTCGAGCAGCACGAGCAGATCGGCTTCATCCAGGCGCGGATGGACGTGAAGCCGGGGGTCGATCCGACCGCCGCCGAGAAGAAGTTCGACGAAGTCATCGCCGACCTGGTCAAGACCGGCCCGACCAAGGACGAGCTGCAGCGCGCGGCGACGAGCATCGTCTCGCAGCAGATCGGCGCGCTCGAGCGGGTCGGAGGGTTCTCCGGCAAGGGCGCGACGCTGGCCGAAGGCAAGCTCTATTCAGACGATCCGGCGCACTACAAGAAGGAGCTGGCGGAGCTCGCCGCGCTGACCCCGGCGCGCGTGCAGGCCGCGCTGCAGAAGTGGATCGGCAAGCCTTCCTACACGCTGACGATCCGGCCCGGCGAGCGGACGGAAGACGGCGCGCTGCTCGGCGGATGGGGCGACGAGGGCAAGGTTCCCCCATCCAAGATCGCCGAGAAGGCGCCGACGCTTCCGAAAATGGTCAAGCGCGCGGTGCCGCCGGTCGCACCGGTCAAGGACCTGACCTTCCCCGCCATCGAGCACGCCAAGCTGTCGAATGGAATCCCGGTCGAGCTCGCCCGGCGCACGGCGATCCCCAAGGTCAGCCTGGCGCTGACTTTCGATGCCGGCAACGCCGCCGACCCGACAACCGAGGCCGGCAAGCAATCGTTGATGATGGACGCGCTGGAGGAAGGCACGACCAGCCGCACGGCCGAGCAGATCGCCGAGCAGCAGGAGCGGCTCGGCGCGAACATCGACACCGGCACGATTAGTGACGTCAGCTCGGTGACGATGAGTGCACTCACCGCCAACCTGCTGCCCTCGCTGGAAATGATGGCCGACGTCGCGCGCCATCCGGCGTTTCGCGATGCCGACGTCGCGCGAGTGCGCGCCCAGCGGCTGGCCGAGATCGCCCAGCAGCAGTCCGATCCCGGCGGCCTCGCCCAGCGCGCGATCCGCCCGCTGATCTACGGCACGGCACATCCCTATGGCTCGGTCGGCGGCTCGGGCAAGGCGGACTACGTGCAGACGCTTATGCCCGCCGACCTCAAGGCTGAGCACGACAAATGGCTGCGCCCTGACCTTGCCCGCATCACCGTCGTCGGCGATGTGACAATGGCCGAGCTCCTGCCCAAGCTCGAGGCAGCCTTCGGCGACTGGAAGGCGCCCGCTGGGCCGGCGCCGACGAAGCCGATCGACACCGCCGCCGTCGCGCCGTCAAAGGCCGGACTGGTGGTCATCGACCGGCCGAACTCACCGCAATCCATGCTGGTGCTCGGCAAGGCCCTGCCGCTCAAGGGCACCGACAAGAACCAGGAAGCCGTCGAACTTGCCAACCAGGTGGTCGGCAACGACTTTCTTTCGCGCCTCAACAGCGACCTGCGCGAGGAAAAGGGCTGGACCTACGGCATCTACAGCTCGTTGTTCCAGGTCGAAGGGCCGCGCGGGTTTGTCGTCATCAGCCCGGTGCAAACCGACAGGACGGCGGACTCGATCAGGCTGATCCTCCAGGACATGAAAGCCTTCCCGGCGCAGAAGCCGGTCGACCCAGTCGAGCTGCAACGGGTAACCGAGGGCAACATTCGCAACCTGCCCAATCAGTTCCAGACCAACGGCCAGGTACTCGGCGCGCTGCTCGAAAACCAGCGGATGGACCGGCCGGACGATTACCAGGCGAGACTGCCCGACATCTACCGCTCGATCACCGCCGCGGACATCGACAAGGCAGCGACGCAGTACCTGCAGCCGGACGGCATGGTCATCGTGGTCGTCGGCGACCGCAGCAAGATCGATCCGCAGTTGAAGGCGCTGGGAATGCCGATAACTTACGAGGAAGCGAAGGACCTCTAGGCGCGAGCGTCAGAACTCGACGCGGGTCCCGCAGTAGCGATAGCTGACTCCGCCCGTTCTGAAGCTCTTGCTGTCCTTGATGACAAGGACCGTGGGGCCGCCCTCGATAGCCTCTCCGCTCTGGATGTCATGGCACTCGTCCGTGATGGTGAAGACGTTGCCTTTGCGGGAAAGCTTCTTGATCGTGCATTCGGCCTGGGCCACGCCAATGGAGCTCTTGCCGCCCCAGTAGTTCACGATCTCGGCGTTTGAGGCGCCCTTGCACGGGCGAGCAGCCGGCACGTAGATACCCTGCGTCAGTGGCAGGAGGTCTGCTGCGACGGCCGCGCTCGACGCGCACAGTAACGCGAGAGAAGCCAAACCCGACGGCCATCGCATTGGCGGCCTCCATTAAAGTGATGCAGGTGTTTCTCGGTAGCGCCTGCGAGTGGCGACGCCGTGAGATCACGAAAGGACACCTCGTTCGACGAGGCGTACGCCGACATCATCGAGTGTGACGCTCTCGCGCGAAGCGCCAGCGACAATTCCCGTCTCCCCCCTGGAGAATACTCGGTGCGAATATGCCAGCCGCCGGGAATCTCACAAGGGAGAAAAGTTCACCCCAGCTTCGCCCTCAACAGCTCGTTGACCACCTGCGGGTTGGCCTTGCCCTGCATCGCCTTCATCGTCTGGCCGACGAAGAAGCCGAACAGCGCCTGCTTGCCGGCCTTGAACTCGGCGACCTTGTCCGCGTTGTCGGCAAGGACCTTGTCGACCGCCGTCTCGATGGCGCCGCTGTCGCTTTCCTGCTTCAGGCCCTCGCGCTCGACGATCGCGCCGGCGCCGTCGCCGGTTTCGAGCATCTTCTCGAGCACCTGCTTGGCGATCGAGCCGGAGATCGTGCCTTTGCCGATCAGCGCCAGCAGCTCGGCCGCGCCCTGGTGGCTGACGGGCGAATCCTCCAGCGAATGCCCGGCCTTGTTGAGCGCGCCGAAGAACTCGCTGATGAGCCAGTTGCTGGCCTGCTTGGCGACGTCGGCCTCGCTCTTGGCCTGCGCCTTGGCGGTCTCGGCGAGGAGCGCTTCGAACCAGCGCGCGGTTTCGACCTCGGCGGTGAGCACGCCGGCGTTGTACGCGCTCAGGCCGAGGGTCTCGATGTAGCGCCGTCGCTTGGCGTCCGGCAACTCGGGCAAGCTTGCGCGGCATTCCTCGAGGAAGGCATCGTCGAGCTCCAGCGGCAGAAGGTCCGGATCGGGGAAGTAGCGGTAGTCGTGCGCCTCTTCCTTGCTGCGCATCGAACGGGTGCTGCCGGTGCCGGGATCGAACAGGCGCGTTTCCTGG
>DATJHD010000082.1:0-11336 GCA_035494275.1 Croceibacterium sp. | reverse complement strand
CACTGATGCGCCCACCCGGGCGATGAACATGATCGAGGCGATCAACGACGCGCTCGACATCATGCTCGAGCGCGACCCCGACGTGATCGTGATGGGCGAGGACGTCGGCTATTTCGGCGGCGTGTTCCGCTGCACCGCCGGGCTGCAGGAAAAGCATGGCAAGACACGCGTGTTCGACACGCCGATCAGCGAATGCGGTATCATCGGCGTCGCCGTGGGCATGGGCGCCTATGGCCTGAGGCCGGTGCCGGAAATCCAGTTCGCCGACTACATCTATCCCGGGCTCGACCAGCTGATCAGCGAGGCGGCGCGGCTGCGCTATCGCTCGGCGGGCGAGTTCATTGCGCCCATGACCGTGCGCAGCCCGTTCGGCGGGGGCATTTTCGGCGGGCAGACGCACAGCCAGAGCCCGGAGGCGATCTTCACCCATGTCGCGGGCCTGAAGACGGTCGTCCCGAGCACGCCGCATGACGCCAAGGGCCTGCTGATCGCCGCCATCGAGGACAACGATCCGGTGATCTTCTTCGAGCCCAAGCGGATCTACAACGGCCCGTTCGACGGCTACTACGATCACCCGACCAAGCCGTGGAAGGACCATCCGGATGCGCAAGTGCCGGAAGGCTATTACTCGATTCCGCTCGGCAAGGCGCGCGTCGTGCGCGAGGGCCAGGCGCTGACGGTGCTGGCCTACGGAACGATGGTCCACGTGGCGCAAGCGGTATGCCGCGAGAAGGGCGTGGATGCCGAGATTCTCGACCTAAGGACACTCCTCCCGCTCGACATCGAGGCTGTGGAAGAGTCTGTGGAGAAGACCGGGCGTTGCCTGGTGATGCACGAGGCGACGCGCACGTCCGGCTTCGGCGCGGAACTGGCGGCGCTGGTGCAGGAACGCTGTTTCTATCACCTCGAGGCTCCGGTCGAGCGGGTCACCGGCTTCGACACGCCCTATCCGCACAGCCTCGAATGGGCGTATTTCCCCGGCCCGATCCGCACGGGCGAGGCGATCGACAAGCTGCTGGGGGCCTGAGGCGTGGCGAGGTTCGTCTTCAAGCTGCCCGACATCGGCGAAGGCATCGCCGAGGCCGAGATCGTCGCCTGGCATGTGAAAGTCGGCGACAGGGTCGCGGAGGACGGCCGCCTCGCCGACCTGATGACCGACAAGGCGACGGTGGAAATGGAAAGCCCGGTCGCCGGGACGATCGTCGAGGTCGCGGGCGAAGAGGGCGATGTCGTCGCGATCGGCAGCCCGCTAGTGGTGATCGAGACCGACGGCGACGCGCCGGCCGCTGAAGCGCCCGCACCGAAGGCCGAGGCGATCGAGCAGCGGATCGAGGCGGAAACGCCCGAGGCCGAGGACGGGGAGCAGGCGGTCGAGGCGCCTTCTCCTGCGCCGTCGCCTCCGCCCGCCGCCCCCGAGCCGCCGCCTCCACCACCGCCCGCTCCGAAGCCGGCGCCTCCCCTCGCAAGGTCCAACGCCAGGGTTCTCGCCAGCCCGGCCGTGCGGCAGCGAGCGGCCGGCCTCGGCATCGACCTTGCAGAAGTGCGCGCGGCCGAGGGCGGCCGGATCCGGCACTCGGACCTCGACGCCTTCCTCTCCTACGGCGGCGCCGGGGGTTACGCGCCGGCCGGCGCGCCGATGCGCGACGAGGATATCAAGGTCATCGGCCTCAGGCGTCGCATCGCCGAGAACATGGCGGCGTCGAAGCGCAACATCCCGCATTTCTCCTATGTCGAGGAATGCGACGCCACCGATCTCGAGAAGCTGCGCGCCGATCTCAACGGCCATCGCGGGGCCAAGCCCAAGCTCACCCTGCTGCCGCTGCTGATCACCGCGATCTGCCGCGCGCTGCCGGAATTCCCGATGATCAATGCGCGATACGATGACGAGGCCAACGTCGTTCATCGCTCGGGCGCGGTGCACCTCGGCATCGCCACGATGACCGACGCCGGGTTGATGGTGCCGGTGATCCGTGACGCGCAGGGCAAGAACCTGTGGCAGCTCGCCGGCGAAATCGCGCGGCTGGCCCAGGCAGCCCGCGGCGGCACCGCGAAGTCGGAGGAGCTTTCGGGCTCGACGCTCACCGTGACCTCGCTCGGGCCGCTTGGCGGCATTGCCTCGACGCCGGTGATCAACCGGCCGGAAGTGGCGATCATCGGGCCCAACCGGATCGTCGAGCGCCCGATGTTCGTGCCCGACGGCATGGGCGGCGAGCGGATCGAGAAGCGCAAGCTGATGAATCTTTCGATCAGCTGCGACCATCGCGTGGTCGACGGCTACGACGCCGCCGCGTTCGTCCAGGCGATAAAGAAGCTCATCGAAACGCCGGTCCTCCTGCTCGCCTGATTCGAACAAGGCCGATCGATGGACCGGCGTGAGCGAAGCTGCGCTTCGCCCGGGGACGGGTCCAGGGTGACCAAGTTGGGCAGGCTCTTCTCTCGTTCGTCATGCCGAGCTTGTTTCAGCGTCGCTTTCGCCGCAAACTCCGGCTTCGCCGGTTAGGGAGAACCCCCATGAGAGACCCGCGGATCGACGAAAAGATCGCCAAGGCGGCGCCCTTCGCGCGGCCGATCCTCGAACACTGGCGCGCGCTCGTGCACGCGACCGTCCCCGGGGTCGAGGAAGCGATCAAGTGGGGCATGCCGCACTTTGTCTATAAGGGTAAGAACATTGCCGGGATGGCGCCGTTCAAGGCTCATTGCGCGGTGATGGTCCATGGCGACGGCCGGCAGGATACCGAGGGGATGGGCAGCTACGGCAAGATCACCAGCCTGGACGACCTGCCGGGCGACGATGAACTGAAGGCCAAGCTTCAGCGGGCAATGGACATGATCGACCGCGGCGAGCAGCCGGCGTGGCGAACCGCCCCGCGCAAGCAAAAGCCGCCGGTCGTGGTGCCCCAGGATCTGGAAGCGGCGCTGCGCGAGAATGCCGCGGCCAAGGCGACGTTTATGGGTCTCTCGCCCTCGCAGCAGCGCGAATATGTCGACTGGATCACCGAGGCGAAGCAGGATTCGACGCGCGCCAAACGCCTCGCCACCGCGGTCGAATGGCTCGCCGAAGGCAAGCGGCGGAACTGGAAATACGAGCGCTGCTGAGGCGCCGGGAGGCGGCGGTTGACACCCCGCAACGGCTGCCTTAGGGGCGCGGCTCCCAAGCGGTTCGACGCCCCGGTACGCGGGTGTAGCTCAGTTGGTTAGAGCGCCGGCCTGTCACGCCGGAGGTCGCGGGTTCAAGTCCCGTCACTCGCGCCACTTGGGGATTTCCAGCTGCCCGTCTCCATCCAGATGAGGAAGCGCCTGAGCGGCGCGAGCCAGGCTATTCCGAGCACCGGATAGACGAGGGTCTGGGCCCAGACCGGAAGCTGTCCGATCCATTGCGACGCCCAAACGATGACGCCGGCGTAAGCGGCGAGGGCGACGAGCAGCGCCAGGATACCGAGCGGGATCCGCAGCGTCGGCTCGGTGCGCATCAGAACGGGCCGATGAGCCGCGTCGGCGTGATGACGCCGGTGAGGTGCATGTCGTGCGGCTCGATCGGCAGCTCGGGTACTTGCTGCATGTCCCACGCGAGGCCGAAGCGCAGCACGCCGGGGTGGGCGCCGAGCCACTTGTCGTAGAACCCGCCGCCCTGGCCGAGACGGTGGCCGGCGGCGGTGAAGGCAACGAGCGGCATGATCAGCACGTCGGGCACCACCTCGGGCGCGCTTGGGCTGCCCTGCATCAGGCCGAAGTAGCCCTTCGCGAGGTCGCTCTCGGCGTAAGGATCGGTGTGGACGCGAAAGATCATCGGCGTCTCAAGGTTGACCAGCCAGGGCAGGGCGATCGTGTGCCCGCGCTCGAAGAAGAACCTGGCGTAGCCGCTCGCCGGCGCCTCGCCCGGGTCGGCGCGATAAAGGCCGATCACCGCATCGTCGGGTATCAGGTCGAGGACCGCGGCGGGCGGGCGATGAAAGACGAGCTTGCTCACCTCGGGCGGCAGCGAAGCGGCATGCTCGACGCGCGCCTTGCGCAAGCGATTGCGGATCTCTTTCTTGGTGGCGGCGGCCTGGGGATCGGACATGGGCCCCCCATGCCGAACGGCGATGCAGGGGGCAAGTGGCGGAACCACCATGGGTCGGTGCCGGGAAATCCTCTGACGCCTAAACGTCAGGTGGGCGCCGTTTGCATCGAGATCGCAGGACGAACCCGAACCTCGAACAGGGACAGCTCCCTTGGATTGCTTATAGCCTCAGGGATATTCTCTAACGGCTCGTGCCGGGCAGTCCCGCCACCGGGCAATGTAGGCGCTCGCTCGCGTAGCGGCAAGGTGCGTGGCTACCATCCGCCGCCGCCACCGCCCCCTCCGCCGCCCCCGGACGAACCGCCGCCGCCGGAGCCGGGCGCGGACGAAGCGGTGGCGGCCGTGCTGGCGAGAGACGCGCCGACGGCTCCGGCAAATCGTCCGGGATCGGACCATACGTTGCTCGATCCCGAGTACCAGCCAAAGCTGCCGCCTTGCCGCGAAGGATCGGCCTGCGCAGCGGCCAGCACGGAGGAGAACTTGTCGGCCCAGTGGTTCTCCACGCCGAGCGCGATGGCGTGGGGCAGGTAACGCTCGAACAGCTCTGGCGTCTTGTCCGGGGGGTGCATCGCCTCGAGCCGATCCTCCTCGGTGATCGAGAGGTACTGCTCGAACCCGTCGATGCGGTCCATCAGCGCGCGGCCTTCCCGGGTCGGGGCGCTCATCCATACGAACGCCGAGATGACCAGCGGGAGGGCCAGCACGGGTGCCAGCATCCAGCCCCAGACGCCGAACGGTTCTTCGTCGACGAGGCCGAAGAACGCGATTCCCGTCAGCAAGATGCCAACGAGCACCATGGCGGCCATGAGCGCCGGCAAGCGCCAGCCCTTGCGGTGGCGGAACACCAGCAACAGTCCCCCGACGATCAGCACCAGGCCGAGCGCGGGAAGCATCCGCTGGGTCGATGAAGTGTAGAAATCCGCAAAAACGATGGCCGTTGCCACCAGCGCCAGCGCCGCGAACAGCAGCGCGAGGCCCCCGAACGCCCACGACAGGTTCCGCACGAAGTTCGGCTTCTCGTAAGCTTCGGCGAGACCTTCCTGCAGCGCGGTGCGCGCGGCACCGAAGCGCTCGTGGTTCTCGCTCTTCATTTCGATCGTGTCGCTGCCCTGGAACAGCTCGGCGAGCATGGCGCGCTCGGCCGGCGGAAGGTCGCCCTTGCCGGTCGTCTTCGCCAGCGAGGTCTTCTTGCTGTGAAACAAGCCTTCCTCCGACTCGATGATCCTGAGCTCGCGATGCACCCCGCTCTCGACGATCGCGGCGGCGAAGCAGCGGTCGTCGAAGCCCATGCGCTTGACGTAGCGCAGGCCGGGGGCGGAGAGATTGTCGGGCGGGGTGAACAGCGGCACGACAGGGCCCGAGAGCGGACCGCGCCCCGCCCGCTTCCAGGCGTAGAAGAAATAGACGAGCAACCCGACGAGGGCGACCAGCGCCGCGGCGACCGGCGCCTCGTCCTCAAGCGCGGCGCGCGCGGCGGAAGGCTGCGCAGGCTCCGTCACGATCCCTTTTGGCCAGCGAACCGCGATTGTGAGGCCCTCGCGGGGGCCGAGCGGGGCTGTCGTGCGGATGGTGATGTCGCCCGCCGCTTCGGAGACGACCGCGGCGTTGTGCCCGGTCGCGCCCAGCAGTCCCGTGTAGAACGCGCGCTCGGGTCCGAACGGCACCGGCCGCGGGAGGGTGACGTGGGCTTGGGCGCTGTCGATCGGGAATGCCCAGCCATTGCCTGTGACGTTCCAGTAGAGCTCGTCGAAGCCGTCGTAGAAACCGAGCTGGCGGGCGGTTGCGTAACGAATGATGTAAGTATGCTCGCCAGGCTCGAGATAGGTGTCGGCGTCGCCGATCCTTACTCGCACCCCGCCGCTGATGCGTTGGGTGGCATACGGTTCCGGGTGGCCGTCACGTTCCACGCTCTTGACGTCGAAGCCGACCCGGACAGGCCGGCCGCTGCGCCGGTTCATCGTCGGAAAGTCGCGCAGGATGCCGTGGCGGATCGCGTCGCCTTCGGCCCGGACACGCAGCGTCTCCGTCACATCGAGTGAGCTGTCCCGCTGGATAGCGATGTCGCTGCGCCACGAGAGAATGCGCTCGTCGGCAGAAGCGCTGCCCGAAAGTGACATCGTCACGGCCGCGAGCAGCAGCGCGAGCCATCGCATGGCCCTCCTCACGGACCTAGCCCTGCTTAGCGCCGAAATCGACCTTCGGCGCCTGCTGGATCGAGGCGTCGGCATCGGCGTAAAATTCCGCCTCGGTGAAGCCCAGCGGGCGGGCGAACAGCACGTTCGGGAACGACTGGATGCTGCTGTTGAGGTCGCGAACCGTGGCGTTGTAGTAGCGGCGTGCGCCCTGCAACTGCTCCTCGATGTCGCTGAGCTCGGTTTGCAGCTGGCGGAAGTTGTCGTCCGCCTTGAGGTCGGGGTAGGCCTCGGCCACCGCCATCAGCCGGCCGAGCATGCCGGTGAAGGCGTTGTCGGCCTGGGCCGTGGCGGCGACTCCGTTCGCCTTCGTGGCATCGGCGCGATGCTCGGTGACTTCGCTGAGCACGCCGCGCTCGTGTGCGGCATACCCTTGCACTGTGCTGACGAGGTTCGGCACGAGGTCGGCGCGCCGCCGCAGTTGCACGGTGATGCCGCTGAAGCCTTCCTTCACCAGCGCCCGCAGCCGGACCAGCCGGTTGTAGATCGCGACCGCCCACACAACGACGATGACGACGATCGCAACGACGATAAGGGTCGGCAGCATCGGTTATTCCCCCCGTCCGCGCTCGTTCAGCCCGAGCTTTCGAGGTGCGATGCCACGGTTTCGAGCCGGGCGGCAAGGGCTTCGAGTCCATGCGCGATGTCGGGCGCGGGCCCGGAGGGTGCCCCGCCGCCCTGCTTCAGCTCGTGGTTCTCGTCGGCGAGCAGCAGCGCGGCGTAAAGCAGCGCGCGGGCTTCCGATTGGCTGGCGATGCCGGGCATGCCGAGCAGCTTGTCGTCGATCGATCGCCCGAGCATGGCGATGTGGGATTCCTCGCCCTCGGCGCAGGCGATGGTGAACTTGCGCCCGGCGATCTCGATCGTGACGTTGCTCATGCCGCGAGCGTCCCGATCAGCCGGTCGAGCTCCGCCAGCGCTGCACCGGCTTCCTGTCGCAGCGCGTGGTACTTGCGCTCGAGTTCAGCATCACCGCCGGCGGCCGTACCCTGGACCGGACGCGCGGCCGCGGCTTCGATCCTTTGCGCAGCAGCCTCGATTCGAGCGATCGCGCTCTCGATGCGGTCCCGGTCCATCGCGCCAGCTTACGCAAATGCGCGCATGACGGCAAAGCCTTGGCCAAGAAAGCTGTGAACAGTTCTCGGCCCGCGACGGAGCGGTCTTCCGGCCCCGCGCTTGACGGGGAAGGGGGCGTCCGCAAGAGAGGCGGCGCATCGAATCGGCCCCCTTTCCAACCCTCGCAGGAGCCCGCCCGCATGAGCCTCGATTCCGCCCGTCTCGCGCCCATGGCGAACGCCATTCGGGCGCTGGCGATGGACGCCGTCCAGGCAGCCAACTCGGGGCATCCGGGGATGCCGATGGGCATGGCCGACGTCGCGGCGGTGCTGTGGTCGAAGTACCTCAAGTTCGACCCCGCCGCTCCGCGCTGGCCGGACCGTGATCGGTTCGTGCTCAGCGCGGGCCACGGCTCGATGCTGCTCTATGCGGTGCTGCACCTCGCGGGCTATGCCCGGCCGACCATGGATGACATCCGCAATTTCCGCCAGTTCGGCAGCTCGTGCGCCGGGCACCCCGAGAACACGCACCTCGCCGGTGTCGAGGCGACGACCGGGCCGCTCGGCCAGGGTCTGGCGATGGCGGTCGGGATGGCCCTTGCCGAGCGGCATCTCAACGCCGCGTTCGGCGATGATCTGGTCGATCACCGCACGTGGGTCATCGCCGGCGACGGGTGCCTGATGGAAGGCGTGAACCACGAGGCCATCGGCCTCGCCGGTCACCTCAAGCTCGGACGCATGACGGTGCTGTGGGACGACAACCACATCACCATCGACGGCTCGACCGATCTTTCGACCAGCGAGGACATCCGCGCGCGCTACGCGGCAACCGGCTGGCATGTCGCCAGCTGCAACGGCCACGACGTCGAGGACGTCGCCCGCGCGATCGACGAGGCGCTGGCCGATCCGCGCCCGTCGCTCGTCGCCTGCCGGACGATCATCGGCAAGGGCGCGCCGAACAAGCAGGGCACCAGCGCCACCCATGGCGCGGCGCTGGGCGAGGCCGAAGTCGCTGCCGCTCGCGAGGCCCTGGGCTGGTCCTACCCGCCGTTCGAAATTCCCGCCGACATCTATGCCGACTGGAACGCGACCGGCGAGCGCGGCAAGGCGCTCCGATCGCTGTGGCAAGGACGGCTCGAGGCAAGCTCGCGCGGGGCCGAGTTCTCCGCCAGGATGAACGGCGATCTGCCCGGCCTGCACGACTGGGCGGCGTACAAGGCCAAGGTCGCCGCCGAGGGTCCGAAAATGGCGACCCGCAAGTCGAGCGAAGCGGCGCTCTCTGTCCTGACACAGGACGTGCCGGCCCTCATCGGCGGCTCGGCCGATCTCACCGGCTCGAACAACACCAAGACGCCCTCGACCGGCGCGCTGACGACCGGGAACTACGGCGGGCGCTACGTCTACTACGGCATTCGCGAATTCGGCATGTCGGCGGCGATGAATGGCATGGCGCTCCACGGCGGGGTAATCCCCTACGGCGGGACGTTCCTGGTGTTCACCGACTATGCCCGGCCGGCGATCCGCCTGTCGGCGATCCAGCAAGTGCGAGTCATCTACGTGATGACCCACGATTCCATCGGCCTCGGGGAAGACGGGCCGACGCACCAGCCTGTCGAGCATCTGCAGAGCCTGCGGGCGATGCCGGGCGTCCTCGTGATGCGCCCTGCGGATACGCTCGAGACCGCGGAATGCTGGGAACTCGCCCTCAAGGAAACGAGCCGTCCGTCGGTGCTCGCGCTGACGCGGCAGAACCTGCCGGCCGTGCGCCACGATGCGAGCGAGAATCTCTGCGCGCGGGGGGCCTATCGTCTCCGCGCGGCCACTGCGGATCGCCTGGTCGTGCTGGTTGCCACCGGCTCGGAGGTCGAACTCGCCATCAAGGTGGCCGAAGCGTTGGAAGGGCAGGGCATCGGCGCCGATGTCGTCTCGATGCCGTGCACCGAGCTGTTCGACGAGCAGCCGGAAAGCTACCGAGCGGACATCCTAGCCGACGACGCGCTTCGGGTGTCCATCGAGGCCGGAACGACCTTTGGCTGGGAGCGCTACACCAAAGCGGACGGCCTGCGGATCGGCCTCGACCATTTCGGCGCCTCGGCCCCGGCCGAGGTCCTGTTCGAGGAATTCGGCTTCAGTGTCGAGGCAATTGTTCCCAAAATCCTTGAGAAACTAGGCAAGTAGCAGGAGTTATTCAGATGGCGACGAAGGTAGCGATCAACGGGTTCGGGCGCATCGGGCGGCTGGTCGCCCGCGCGATCCTGGAGCGCGATGACGATAACTTCGAGCTCGTCGCGATCAATGACCTGGCCGATCCGCGCTCCAACGCGCTGCTGTTCCAGTACGACAGCACCCACGGCCGCTTCCCCGGCACGGTGACTTGCGACGCGGACAGCATCACGGTGAACGGCCATCGTATCGCCGTCACCAAGGAGCGTGACCCGGGCAAGCTGCCGCACAAGGCGATGGGCGTCGAACTGGTGCTCGAATGCACCGGATTCTTCCAGTCCGACGAAGCGAGCCGGCCGCACATCGCCGCGGGCGCGCAGAAGGTGCTGATCTCGGCTCCGGCGACGGGCGTCTCCAAGACCATCGTCTTTGGCGTCAACCAGGACACGCTCACCGCCGAGGACGACATCGTCTCCAACGCGAGCTGCACGACCAACTGCCTCGCGCCGGTCGCCAAGGTGCTGCACGATGCGATCGGCATCGAGCGCGGCTTCATGACCACGATCCACAGCTACACCAACGACCAGCGCATGCTCGACCAGATCCATTCGGACCTGCGCCGTGCCAGGGCGGGGGCCGTCAACATGATCCCGACGACCACGGGCGCCGCCCGCGCGGTCGGACTCGTGCTGCCCGAGCTCAAGGGCAAGCTCGACGGTTCCTCGATCCGTGTGCCGACGCCCAACGTGTCGTTGATCGACCTCGTCTTCACGCCATCGCGCGACACCTCGAAGGAAGAGATAAACGCCGCCCTGAAGGCCGCGGCGGACGGCGCGATGAAGGGTGTGCTTGACTACACCGATCAGCCGCTGGTCAGCCACGACTTCAACCACCAGCCGGCCAGCTCGACGGTCGACAGCCTCGAGACCCAGGTGCTCGAAGGCAAGCTCGGCCGCGTGGTCAGCTGGTACGACAACGAATGGGGCTTCTCCAACCGGATGCTCGACACCGCCGGGGTGATGGCGAAGTTCCTCTGAGGAGCCCGCGATGGCGTTTCGCACACTGGACGATCTGGGCGATGTGCGCGGCAAGGTCGCGCTCGTCCGGGTCGATCTCAACGTGCCGATGCAGGATGGCCGCGCGACCGATCTCACGCGCATCAAGGCGGTCGTGCCGACGATCCTCGAGCTCGCCGATGCCGGCGCCAAGGTCCTGCTTCTGGCGCACTTCGGCCGGCCGAAGGGCGAGCGTCACTCGACCCTGTCGTTGAGCCTCGTCCAGGGCGACCTCGAGCGGGTGCTCGGCCGCGAGGTGATGTTTATCCCTGAGATCGCCGGGCCGGTGGTCGAGCAGGCGGTCGGAATTCTGCGTCCTGGCGACATCGGCCTGCTCGAGAACACCCGCTTCTGGCCCGGCGAGGAGAAGAACGATCCCGAGCTCGCGAAGGCGATCGCGGCCAACGGCGACTTCTACGTCAACGACGCCTTCTCCGCCGCGCATCGCGCTCACGCCAGCACCGAGGGGGTGGCGCACCTGCTGCCGGCCTACGCCGGGCGGGCGATGGAAAAGGAGCTGAAGGCGCTCGACGCGGCCCTGCGCAATCCGCAGAGGCCGGTTGCCGCTGTCGTCGGGGGCGCCAAGGTATCGACCAAGCTCGAGGTGCTCGAGAATCTCGTCGGCAAGGTGCAGCACCTGATCATCGGCGGCGGGATGGCCAACACGTTTCTCGCCGCCCGCGGCGTCGATGTCGGCAAGAGCCTGTGCGAGCACGACCTCGCCGGCACCGCGAACGAGATCATGGACGCCGCCGACAGGGCCGGCTGCACGGTGCATTTGCCCTACGACGTCGCGGTGGCGAAGGAGCTT
>DATJHD010000081.1:0-5935 GCA_035494275.1 Croceibacterium sp. | reverse complement strand
CTCAAAGCGGATCGCCTGCATCGCCTGCTTCATCGTCGGCCCGGGGGTGACGTAGTGGCTGTTGGCGAACACCGCGATGGCATCGAGGCTGGCGCCCTTCTTGCCCGTCAGCGGATCGAATTCGGAGATCTCCTCGATGTCGTCGCCGAAAAAGGTGATCCGCCATGCCATGTCCTCGTAGTGGCTGGGGAAGATCTCCAGGCTGTCGCCGCGTACCCGGAACGCGCCGCGCACGAAGTTGCTGTCGTTGCGCTTGTACTGCAGCGCGACGAGCTTCCTGATGATCTCGCGCTGGTCGACTGTCTGACCCTTCTTGAGGTCGAAGGTCATCGCCGAATAGGTTTCGAGCGAGCCAATGCCGTAAAGGCACGAAACCGACGCGACGATGATCACGTCGTCGCGCTCGAGCAGCGCGCGGGTGGCCGCGTGGCGCATCCGGTCGATCGCCTCGTTCACCGAGCTTTCCTTCTCGATGTAGGTGTCCGACCGCGGCACGTAGGCCTCGGGCTGGTAGTAGTCGTAGTAGCTGACGAAATACTCGACCGCGTTGTCGGGGAAGAAGCTCTTGAACTCGCCGTAGAGCTGCGCGGCGAGGATCTTGTTCGGCGCGAGGACGAGGGCAGGGCGCTGCAGCTCCTCGATCACCTTGGCCATCGTGAAGGTCTTGCCGGACCCGGTGACGCCGAGCAGGACCTGCGTGCGCTCGCCCTCCAGCGCCGCGTCGACCAGCTCGCGAATCGCGGTCGGCTGGTCGCCGCTCGGCTGGTAGTCGCTGACCAGTTCGAACCTTTTCCCCCCGAGCGCTTTTTCAGGCCGCTCGGGCTTGTGCGGACGGAACGTGCCGGAGGTGTCGGGCTCCTCGAGGCCCCGGCGGATGACGAGTTCGGGCATGTGTACATATATGGAACACCCGCCCGCCCGCTGCAATGTGTTGGCGGATCAATTCGCCCGTGTTACTTCGTCGGCGGGGCCGAGAAGCGTTTCAGCGCAAGGGGGGCATGACATGCGCGCCGTCGATATTTCGCCGCTGGCCATGATGGCCATCCTCGCAGCCTGCAACAGCAGCCCGACCGTGACGGCGGACAACGCCTCGCCCAAGCAAGTGCAGCAGAAGGTAGCCGCGGCCGGTGCCATCGACATGATCTCGCCCGGGCGTTGGGAAGGGGTCGTGCACATCATGGAAATGACCATGCCCGGTCTCCCGCCGGAGGCTCGGGCCAGGCTCGCGCAGGCGCGCGGCGACGAGAAGATCGTCACGTGCGTGACGCCCGAGGACATCAAGAAGAGCAAGGCGTCGATGTTCGGAGACCTGGGGGGCGAGTGCAAGTACGATCACTTCGCAATGGGCGGCGGCAAGGTTGACGGGACCGCCACCTGCAACAGCGGCAACGTCAAGACCAAGACGACGGTTTCCGGCACGTTCTCATCCGATGCCTATCACCTGACGGTGCGCTCCGAGGGCACGGGCGCGAGGCCGACCGAGAACATGACCATGGCCATGTCGGCCGATGCGAGGCGAGTCGGTGCCTGCCGCGGCACGCCTGACGAATCCTGATCGCGGGGACGGGTCCCGAGCGTTCGATCGAGCTCAGGGGAAGCGCGTTTCGGAAACCCTCGCCGCTCATTGCGTATTCATGGCGGCAACCCGATTTATCCCGAATGGACCGCATGCCCGAGCACGCCGTTTCGCCTTCCCGTGCCGACCTCCGGCCGAGCGCCGGCCGCTCGCAATGGCGCGACATGGTGGCCCGGCGGTTCGAACTGCTCGGGCGGCCGCGACCGGACGATGCGCGCGGCCCCGCGTTGCGCTTCCTGTGGGGTGAACTGGGGGAGCTGGCCGAGCCCGTGCGCCGCGCCGTGCGCCCGCCGCTCGAAGTTCCCAAGGCGCGGCACCGACATGTCGTCATCCTGCTCCCGGGCTTCGGCACCCATCCATTCCGCATGCGCTACATGGCGCACCAGCTCGAGCGCGCCGGGCACAAGGCCAAGCGCTGGGGGATGGGCTTCAACATGGGCCCGAGCGCGGAGCTGTTCGACAAGCTGTCGGACAGGCTCCTCGCGGTGCGCGAACGCTACGCCCAGCCGGTCGCGATGGTCGGCTGGAGCCTCGGCGGGGTCTATGCCCGCGAGATCGCCAAGCGCCATCCGGATGCCGTGACCAAGGTGATCACGATGGGATCGCCGTTCTCCGGATCACCCTACGACAACAACGTCTGGCGCATCTATCACCTCGTCACCGGGCACGCCGTGGACGAGCCGCCGGTGGAGGCCGACCTGCCGGCCAAACCGCCGGTCGAGACGGTGGCTTTGTGGAGCCCGCGCGACGGCATCGTCTCCCCGCGCGCCTCGTGCGGCCGCCAGGGAGAGCGCGACAAGGCCATTGCCTTGCGCTGCACCCATGTCGGCTTTCCCAACTCGCCCGAATGCATCCTGGCCGTGCTGAAGGAACTCGACACTCCCTGACAGCTTCGCCATTGCGCTTGGCACGCTGCCGCAAAGAAGGATTCGATGACGTACTGCGTTGGAATGGTGCTTGACCGCGGGCTCGTGCTCATGAGCGACACGCGGACCAACTCGGGCGTCGACAACATCTCGGTGTTCCGCAAGATGTTCCACTGGTCGGTGCCCGGCGAGCGGATCATCGCCTTGCTTACCGCCGGCAACCTTGCAACGACGCAATCGGTCATCAGCGGCCTCGAGGAACGGTCGAAGGCGCCGGAAGACCGCGAGCATTCGCTGCTCGCCATGCCGACGATGTTCCAGGTTGCCGTCGAAGTCGGCAAGATGCTGCGCGAGACGGTCCTCGAGACGCAGGAGGAGAACGGCGAGCAGGGCAGGGGGCGCTTCACCGCTTCGCTGATTCTCGCCGGGCAGATCAAGGGCATGGAGCCGCGGCTTTTCCTGATCTACCCCGAAGGCAACTTCATCGAGGCGAGCTGGGACACGCCGTTCTTCCAGGTCGGGGAGACCAAGTACGGTCGGCCGATTCTCATCCGCGGGTATGACCGCAACCTCAGCTTCGAGGATGCCGTCAAGCTGCTGATGGTCAGCTTCGATTCGACGCTCAAGGCGAACCTGTCGGTCGGCCTGCCGCTCGACCTCATGGTCGTCGAACGCGACGCGTTCGCGCCCACGCACCAAAAGCGCATCGAAGCGGGGGATCCTTACTTCGAATCCATTTCCTCGGGCTGGAGCGAGGCGCTGCGCACGGCGTTCCACTCGCTGCCGCCCTACAGCTTCGCGCCCGACTCCCAGATCGAGAGCTAGCCGCAAAGACTCCTGTTGTGCCCCTTGAGGGCCGGACGGCGAGCGCAGCGGAGGAGGGCGAGGAAGCGCGCAGCGCCCGGGCGCGCGCGATGTGCCGGGCACTTTTGAGGCGAGCTATTGGCGCATCTGCTGCGCCTGGCCCCGCGGACCGCCGGCCCGCGGGGGAATCGGGAAGGCGTCAGGCGTTGGCAGTGCTGGCAGGCTTGGCGTGCGCCGAGCCTCCGAGCGCCGTCACGTCGTGCATCGAATTATTCCACAGGCGCATGGCGATGACCGTCGCCGCGACCGAGGCCGCGGCCACTTCGATGTTCAGCGCCACGGCGTTCAATTGAGCGCCGATCGCCGGGATGTTCGCCATGGCCGCGCCGACCATCGGCAATGTGACCACGACGAAGAACAATCCCAGCAGGTTATCCGGCTTGTACATCAGCCCGGCGATCAGGCCGAGGATGACCAAGACCAGCGCCACGTTAAGCGACGGAATCGCAACGAAGCCTGCGATGATGGCAAGCAGCGTCGCCAGAAGTCGGGCCAGACCCGCTATTTTATCGACCATGGGCTCTCCCCCCAGTCAGATTGCCTTGCGGGCAATCGATGGGCGACCCTGCAGGCATAATAGCCACACATGCTGCTTTGCGGAATAGCTGATGCTGCGCGGTAAACGCCTGATAACACGGATCGAATCGAAAGTTTCCACTGTCACGGTCGACGCGGCCGGAAAATTTCGGCGCGCTGGCGGCGGTTTCGAATGCAACCGTATCCGCGCTTGACTCTGCCCCAGCCGTCTATAGGGCGCCCCGCGGGCCACGCGGTCCCAACGCCGCGCGTGCTCTCTGCAAGGAGAGACTTTTGATGTATAACGAACCCACGCTCCGTCCGGAGCGCCCCTTCTTTTCCTCCGGTCCCACCGCCAAGCCGCCCGGCTGGTCGCTCGACAAGATCGACACGAGGTCGCTCGGCCGCTCGCACCGCTCCGCCTACGGCAAGGGCCGGCTGAAATACGCCATCGATCTTTCGAAAGAGCTGCTCGGGGTGCCTGAGGACTACCTCGTGGGCATCATGCCGGGGTCGGACACCGGCGCGCTCGAGTGCGCGATGTGGACGATGCTGGGCGCAAACCGCCCCGTGACCGTGGCGGCGTGGGAAAGCTTCGGCAACGTGTGGATCCAGGACGCGGTCAAGCAGCTGAAGCTGCCGAACTTGACCACGCTCGATGCCGATTACGGGGAAATTCCCGACCTCACGCAGATCCCGCAGGACAACGACGTCGTCTTCACCTGGAACGGCACGACCTCGGGCGCGAAGATCCCCGACACCGACTGGCTCGCCCCGGGCCGCGAAGGCGTGACGATCAACGACGCGACCAGCGCCGCTTTCGCGATGGAGATGGACTGGCCCAAGCTCGATGCCACGACCTACTCGTGGCAGAAGGTGATGGGCTCGGAAGCCCAGCACGGCATGCTGATCCTTAGTCCCAAGGCGGTCGAGCGGATCGAGAGCTACGATCCGCCGTGGCCGCTGCCGAAGCTGTTCCGCCTCAAGAAGGGCGGCAAGATCAACCGCGCGATCTTCGAAGGCGCGACGATCAACACCCCTTCGATGCTCGCGACCGAGGACTACATCGTCGCGCTCGAGTGGGCGAAGTCGATCGGTGGCCGCCAGGCGCTGTTCGAGCGCGCCGATCGCAACGCGAAGACGGTGTTCGACTGGATCGAAGCCACGCCGTGGGTCCGCAACATGGTTCCGGACAGGGCCAAGTGGACCAATACCGGCGTGTGCATGGTCTTCCAGGGCGACTGGTACGAGAGCCTGTCCGCCGAGGAGCAGGCCGCCGTGCCGAAGAAGATCGCCGGCACGCTCGAGAAGATGGACATCGGCTACGACTTCAACGGCTATCGTGACGCGCCGCCGAGCTTGCGCATCTGGTGCGGCGGCTCGGTCGAGCAGGAGGACATCAAGCGCCTGCTGCCGTGGATCGAGTGGGCCTACGAGCGCCTGAAGAACGGCGAGCTCTGAGCCGCCTCCCGAGCCTGTAACACTCGTTCGTCGCTCCCGTACAAGCGGGAGCCCAGTGCGGCCCAGAGCAACCCTGGATCCCCGTCCTCGCGGGGATCACGACCCATTGATGGGATCCAAGACCATGACCAAGCCCAAAGTCCTCATCTCCGACAAGATGGACCCCAACGCCGAGCGCATCCTCAAGGAGCGCGGCTGCGAGGTCGACGTGATCACCGGCCAGACGCCCGAAGAGCTGAAGGCGATCATCGGCCGCTACGACGGCCTCGCCATCCGCTCCGCCACCAAGGTGACCAAGGAAATCCTCGACGCGGCGACCAGCCTCAAGGTCATCGGCCGCGCCGGGATCGGCGTCGACAACGTCGACATCCCCTACGCGAGCTCCAAGGGCGTGGTGGTGATGAACACCCCGTTCGGCAACTCGATCACGACCGCCGAGCACGCCATCGCCCTGCTCTTTGCGCTCGCGCGGCAGCTGCCCGATGCGAATACCCAGACCCAGCAGGGCAAGTGGCCGAAGAACGCTTTCATGGGTGTCGAGGTCACCGGCAAGACGCTCGGCCTGATCGGCGCGGGCAACATCGGCTCGATCGTCGCATCCCGCGCGCTCGGCCTCAGGATGAAGGTCATTGCCTACGACCCGTTCCTGACC
>DATJHD010000080.1:0-2741 GCA_035494275.1 Croceibacterium sp. | reverse complement strand
GCTTTCCTTGGTGAGCTTGCGCCAGGTGAATTCCAGCGCCTTCACGTCACGGCCCGTGCCGACCTGGACCCAGATTCGGCTCGGATTGGCCGGCGGCTTGGGCTTGGCGACGGGCTTTTGCTGGGGTTTCGCGATCGCGCGCGCCGGCTTGATCTTGGTGATGTCGACGGCGCCCGGCGGCGGCCCCTGGGGCGCAATCTCCCTCGAGAAGTCGGCGAAGGCATCGGCAAGGCTCACCGGACTGGTCGCGGCGCGAACACGGGGCGCAGGAGGAGGCGTGGCCACCGACAGCGCGGGCTGGGCGACCTGTTCCACGCCCGTCGTCGCGGGAGCAGGCGGTTGCTGTTCCAGGGCAGCGACCAAGACCGGCTTCGACACGGTTTCCTGCGGCGCAGTCGGCAATTCTGCCGGTGGCTGCTGCAAGGGCGACGTCGCGGCAGGCGTTGGTGTCGGCGTCGGCTCCTGCTCCAGCCGGGCGACCACTACCGGCTGCGGGGCCGCCTGCTGCGGCGCGGCGGGCAGCTCCGCCGATGGCTGCGGCGCGGCCTGTCGTGGAACCGGGGGCAGCTCGGCCGAAGGCTGGACGACGGCCGCAGTGACCGCCGGTGGTGGCGGCAGCTGGGCGACTGGCTGCACCGCCGGCTGTGGCAGCGGCGCATAGGTGACGCTGACCCGGCCCTGGTTCTTGTCGGACTTCCTGTCGCGGCGCTTTTCGCGGCGATCGTTCTTTGACCGGTCGCTCCGCCCGAGCGGCTGGCCCGACGGAACAAGCCGGGCATCGGGAGTTGCCTGGGCGACCTGCGGAGCCGGATTTTGCGCCGTCAGAGCCGCGATCTGGGGATCGTCATGGCCGATCTCCGAGGCGGCCGGGAATTCGCCGAGGTTGGCCGCGGCGGCCTGCTGCGCGCGTGTCAGCCGCGGCATGTAGCGCAAGTAAGGCGCCATGCGGTTCGACAGGTTGGCCGGCAGCATCTTCTCGGCGATCGAAACCGCGTCCTCGCCTTTGCCGAGAATGGCGAGCGCAAACGCGCGGGTGCGATAGGCGGAAAGATCCTGCTGCTGCAGCAGGGGCAGCAAGGTCGCATCGGAACCGCGCTGGTCGCCCGAGATTGCCTGGCTCAGCGCCAGACGGCGAACGATTTCCGGATCGTATTTCTGGGCCAGGGCCTGCCGGTAGTATTGCTGGGCCGCCACGTTCTGGCCGACGAGGTCGAGCGCCAGCCCGCGGTCGCCGGCATACGCGGCCATCGGGGCGCCGGCCGCTTCGGCGGCGGCAAATTGCTTCACGGCATTGACGGGATCGTGCAGGCGCACCAGCGCCGACGCCTCTCCGGCCTTGGCTTCCCCGTTGGTGGGAGCCGCCTGCTCGGCTCGGCGAAAGAAGCCGAGCGCCGCCTGCGTGTCGTCGAGATTGAGCGAGGCCCAGCCGGCCCGCAGCAAGGCCGAGACGTCGGTCGGAGCGCGCGCAAGCGCATCGAGCGCCGAGTTGAGCGCCTGGACGCTGGCCGAGCTGTTCTGCTGGGCAAGGGCCGGCAGGCCGGCCGCCAGCGCCCAACATGCCAGGGCCATGCAGGCAACCCGTCCGGCGATCCTGTGTCGTTTGCCCGAGTCCGTCCCGATGACCATGGCTCCTGCCCTAGGCACGGCAGCCTGAACCGCTCTGTAATAGCACCTACTGGTTGTTCTGACGGCCAAGGAAGCGGGGAATGCGCAGCGACGACGAGCTGTCGCTGTCGGTTTCCTCATCTTCCTCGTCCGACGACGAGGCTCCGGCGCGCGACAGGTTTGCCATGCGCTCGAACAAGGTGCTGCCCGCTCCCGACCTCGCCGGAGCCGCCGCGGCCTCGTCGGCACCTTCGTCGGACCCGCCGCCGAGCATACGGCGACGTCGCCCTCCAATCGGCTGGACCTGTTGATCCGCGTCGGCGAGGCGGTCGGCGTCGAGCAGCAGCTCGTCCTGCGGACCTTGCGGCTCATCCTCGCCCTGGTCGCCGGCTTCCATCGTCAGCTCCAGCGCATCCTCGTCGGCGCCGCCTTCGTCCGAGCCTCCTTCGGCATCGTAACTGCCGATATAGTCGCCGGCATCTTCCTGCCACGGCTCGCCCTCTTCGGCCGATCCGCCTTCGGTCTCGCGGTTGATCCGCGTCCCCATAAGCGAGGCGAAGCCGCCACCAGAGGCTTCGTCCTCGGCCTCGTCTTCGGCGTCTTCGTCGTATTCTTCCTCGCCCTCGTCATGCTCGGCGGTCGCGGCATGGGCCTCCGGCTCCGGCATCTGCGGGACATAGGGCTCTGGCATGGCATGCGAGGCTTCCTCGGCCTCTGCGGCATCCGCACCGGTCTGCTCGCCGTAGCTCGTTTCTTCCTCGTGCCCCCACTGGTTCTCCGGCGGCTCCAGGGTGAAGCTCGCCGCATTCTCGGCGGCGGCCGCATCCTCGGCGAGCTCTTCCTCGGTCGGCAGCGGCAGGACCGGCTTCTTCGGGCCGCGCGCGGCGGAGAGGTTGAGCGGCTGGCTCGCCAGCGCGGCCTGCTCGGCGCTCTGCTCGATGCCGGTGGCGACGACGGAGACGCGGATCTTGCCTTCGAGCTCGGGGTTGAACGCCGAGCCCCAGATGATGTTCGCTTCAGGATCGACCAGCTCGCGGATGTGGTTCGCCGCCTCGTCGATCTCGAGCAGCTTCATGTCCTCGCCGCCGATGATCGAGATGATCACGCCCTTGGCGCCGGTCATCGAGACGCCGTCG
>DATJHD010000079.1:0-3635 GCA_035494275.1 Croceibacterium sp. | reverse complement strand
AGCCGGGCTCCTGATCAGCGACACCTTCGCGAACGACACGCTCGGCATCCTTGGTGACGTGACCTACACCCGCGAGGACACGACGACGAACCACGTGTTCATTCCCGGCTGGATCGGCGCCCATTTCGCCCCGTGCCAGGCCGGCCCGATCAACAGGACGTGCATCCCGACGACCGATCCGGCGACGCCCGATCCCAACAATCTCAAGTCGGTCCTGACCTGGTTCCCGCAGCAGATCGGTGCCGACCAGCAGACCACCAGCGACGAGCGCATCGATGGCCGGATCGCGTTGCAGTGGCGGCCGAGCGACAGCGTGCTGCTGACCCTCGACGACAACTACTCGAGGCAGACGCTCAAGTCGAACGACTACGGTTATGCGGCCTGGTTCAACGGCGACGATCTTCGCAACGTCAAGTACGACGCCAACGGGTCGGTGATCGATTTCAACCAGTTCGGTACGCCGATGGACTTCAACGCGAATCATTCGCGCACGGTCAACGAGCGGAACCAGGTGGGCGCGAATCTGAAATGGGACGCGACCGACCATCTCAATTTCGAAGCTGACGCGGCCTGGGCGCGCGCCGTCCAGAACCCTGGCAGGAAGGGCGTCGGCGACAGCATGGACATCGGCTACGGCGGATACAACGCCGATCCGAATGGTCCGTTCTGCAGCTCGGGCGGGTGCGTGAACACCATTCTGGGTGCGCCGACCGGCGTCCAGATCCTCGGCGCCAGCAGAAATCATCTTCCGTCCGTTCATGACGTCGGCCCGGCCAACAATGCCGCCGGGTTCCTCGACACCACCCAGATGGGGTCGCACGTCATCGTACGCATCGATCCCTACAACACGGATCGGGTGAAGCAGGCGAGACTCCTCGGGCGTTGGGAATCCGACGATTTCAACCTGACGTTCGGCGGCCAGTACATCGACGACAGGTTCCACCAGGAAAGCGCCAACACGTTCGCCAATGGCGTGTTCGCGAGCTTTGCCGGCTACGGCACGCCTTCGGGCCGAACCGGTGGCTTGTGGCCGCTCCCCGCGTCGGCGTTCAACGGGACGATCAGCACGTCGGGCTTCATCCCGGGCTATGACAACAGCGCGCTCGCGCCGGGCATCGTCATCTACGACCCTTACGCCATCTATGACGCGCTCGAGGCGGCCGGTCACAACACCGCGCCGGGCTTCGATCAGGGCAGCGTGCTCAACGTGCACGAAAAGACGCTTTCGTTCTTCACGAGGGCGAATTTCGTCACCGACATTGCCGGCATGCCGTTCCACTTCAGCGCCGGACTTCGCGAGGAAAGCACTCACCTGACGGTGTCCGCGATCGGGCAGAATATCACCGCCCTGACCGTCGATCCGGGCGACCCGACCCTGATCACCCCGACTTTTGCCAACGGGGCGGTCAGCGGAAAGTCGCACTATTCCTTCCTCCTGCCGAGCGTCGACATGAAGCTCGAGGTGACACCCAGCCTCATCTTCCGGCTCGATGCCTCGCGGACCCTGACCCGGCCGCAGCTCGCGGCGCTCAAGCCGACCATCAACTACGGCTCGCTGCGCAGGGGCTCGCTGTCGGGCCGCGGCGGCAACCCGAACCTCAAGCCTTACCTGTCTGACAACTTCGATGCGGCGGTGGAGTGGTACTACGCGCCCAACTCCTATGTCGCCATCGACGGCTTCTACAAGCACCTCACCAACTTCATCGTCGGCGGCGTGCACCAGGTAACCTTCCCCGGACTGCTCGATCCGTTCACAGGGCAGGATGCGGTCTTCAATGTCACCGGCCAGGTGAATGGGCCCGATGCCGATGTCCGCGGCCTCGAGATCGCTTGGCAACACGTGTTCGGCAACACCGGCTTCGGCTTCCAGGCCAACGCCACGCTGGTCGACACCAATCGCAAGTTCCCGACCGACGACATCTCCGGCAACGGATTTGCCATCACCGGGCTTGCCAACTCGGCGAACTTCGTCGGCTTCTATGACAAGCACGGGTTCCAGTTCCGGGTCGCGGCGAACTGGCGCGGCTCCTACCTCCTGGCCCTCGGGCAGGGCCAGGGCGGCACCTTCGGCGCCGAGCCGGTCTATGTCGACAAGCAGTTGCAGGTCGATGTCTCGACGAGCTACGACATCACGTCCATGATCACCGTGTTCGGCGAAGTGACCAACGTCAACAACTCGAACTACAGCACGCATGGGCGGTTTTCGGACCAGCCGCTCGACACCTGGAACTACGGCCGCCGCTACACGGCCGGCGTTCGCTTCAAGTTCGGCGCCGCTCCGGCAGCCCCGCCGCCGCCACCGCCCGCTCCGCCGCCGCCGCCGGCCGCGGAACCGGTTCCTCCGCCACCGCCGCCGGCCGTGGAACCGCCTCCGCCGCCGCCGCCGCCTGCGGTGCAGCCAACCGGAGAACGCGGCTAGGATCGCGGCAGGTTTCTGCGTCATTCGTGCCGGGGATGTCGCCATTCGTTGACATCCTCGGTCCTTTTTGTTGGCTTTGAGTTATGGTCAGCCCAGTCAAGAGAATCGTCATCGTCGGCGGCGGCACCGCCGGCTGGCTGACGGCCGGGATCATTGCCGCCAGGCATCAGGGCCGTATGCCCGGCGGCTTTTCGGTGACCCTGGTTGAATCGCCCACCAAGCCGATCATCGGCGTCGGCGAGGGAACCTGGCCGACCTTGCGGACCACCCTTTCGAAAATGGGCGTCTCGGAAACGGACTTCTTCCGCGAATGCGACGCCGCCTTCAAGCAGGGGGCCAAGTTCGCCCGCTGGAAAAGCGGGGCCGCAGACGACGCCTACTACCACCCGCTGATGCTCCCGCAGGGTTTTGCGCGCCTCAATCTCGTCCCGCACTGGCTCGGCAATGGCGCCAGCGAAAGCTTCTGCGACGCGGTCTGTCCGCAAGGCAAAATCTGCGACGATGGCCTCGCGCCGAAGACCATCACCACGCCCGAATACGAAGCGCTGGCGAATTACTCGTATCACCTCGACGCCGGGAAGTTCGCGCCCTTCCTGCAGCGCCATTGCACAACCAAGCTCGGCGTGAGCCACGTGCTGGCCGATGTGCGGCGGGTTCATCTGGCCGACGATGGCGACATCCGCGCGATCGAGACCGAGCAGGCGGGGGAGATCGAGGGCGACCTGTTCGTCGACTGCACCGGTTTCAGGGCGCTCTTGATCGGCGAGGCGCTTGGCGTCCCGTTCAAGGATTGCAGCGATGTCCTCTTCTGCGACACCGCGCTCGCCGTGCAGGTGCCCTACGACGCCGAGAACAGCCCGATCGCCACGCACACGATTTCGACCGCGCAATCGGCCGGCTGGATCTGGGATGTCGGTCTCCCGACGCGCCGGGGCATCGGTTACGTCTATTCGAGCAGCCACACGAGCGACGAGGCTGCCGAGCGCGAGCTGAGGGCTTACCTCGGGCCTGCCGGCGCGCACGCGAACCCGCGCAAGATACCGATCCGCGCCGGGCATCGCGAGACGAGCTGGAAGCGAAACTGCGTCGCCATCGGCCTCGCTGCGGGATTCCTCGAGCCGCTGGAATCGTCGGCCATCGTGCTGATCGAGCTCTCCGCCAAGCTGATCGCCGAGCAGATGCCGGTCAACCGCGAGGTGATGGACGTCGTCGCCAA
>DATJHD010000078.1:0-4013 GCA_035494275.1 Croceibacterium sp. | reverse complement strand
CCCTTGCTGCCAACGATCCTGCCGTTGCCGATGCGCAGCAACAGCTCGGCAGCCTGTTCGGCGACGAATATGCCCAGCAACTGATCAAGGCTGCCCAGCAGGATGTCGGAGTGAAGAAGAACCAGGCGGCAATCGACGCGGTGGCGAAGCAGCTCACCGGCGGCGGACAATAGGCCCTGCCTTGGCCGGCGCCCTACCCGAAAACGCCGCCGCCGCGCGTCGGCAGCTAGCGAACGGGCGCCCGGCACTCGTCTGGCGAAGGCTCGTCGCGGACACCGAAACCCCCGTCGGCGCGGCGCTCAAGCTGATCGAGCGCGGCCGTGGCGACTTCCTGCTCGAATCCGTCGAAGGCGGCGAGGTGCGCGGGCGCTACAGCTTGCTCGGGATCGCCCCCGACCTCGTGTTCCGCGCCACGGGCCATGCGTGCGAGGTGAACCGCGATTGGCGGCACGATCGCGAGGCCTTTGCCGCGCTTTCCGGCGACACGCTGGCCGAATTGCGCGCGCTCGTCGAAGCGTGCCGGATCGAGGTGCCGGAGGACCTGCCGCCGATCGCCTGCCTGGTCGGCTACTTCGGCTACGAGACCATCGGCCTGGTCGAAAAGCTGTCGCGCGCGCCGGCTAGCGAGCTTGCCTTGCCCGACATGCTGTTCGTCCGCCCCACCACGATCCTGGTGTTCGACAACCTGTCGGACGAGCTGTTCTGCATCGCCCCCGTGTGGCCCGATGGCGCCGATCCGGACCTCGCGATCGAGGCCGCCGGCGAGCGCGTGGACACGGCGCTGCGGGCGCTTGCCGCCCCGGTTCCCTCCGGCGGCCGCGAAACGCACCTGAGCGAGCTGTCGCTGACGCCGGTGATGCGCGAGGGACAGTACGAGCAGATGGTGCTGGCCGCGAAGGAATACATCGCCGCCGGAGACATCTTCCAGGTCGTGCTCGCCCAGCGCTTCACTTGTCCCTTCCCGCTGCCACCGTTCGCGCTTTACCGGGCGCTGAGGCGAGTGAACCCATCGCCATTCCTCTATTTCCTCGACCTGCCCGGCTTTGCTGTGGTCGGCTCGAGCCCGGAAATTCTCGTTCGCGTGCGCGACGGCGAGGTGACGATCCGCCCGATTGCCGGGACCCGCCCCCGCGGTGCGACACGGGAGGAGGACGAGGCGGCCGAGCGCAGCCTGCTCGCCGACCCGAAGGAATGTGCCGAGCATCTGATGCTGCTCGATCTCGGTCGCAACGACGTCGGCCGGGTGGCGGCGGCCGACAGCGTGAAAGTCACCGCCAGCTTCACCATCGAGCGCTACAGCCACGTGATGCACATCGTCAGCAACGTGGTGGGCCGCCTCGATCCTCTCAAGGACGCGCTCGACGCCCTGTTCGCCGGCTTCCCGGCCGGCACCGTCAGCGGCGCGCCGAAGGTTCGCGCGTGCCAGATCATTTCCGAGCTCGAGCCCGAGACGCGCGGCCCTTATGCCGGCGGCGTCGGCTACTTCGCGCCCGACGGCTCGGTCGACAGCTGCATCGTCCTGCGGACCGCGGTGGTGAAGGACGGCGTGATGCACGTCCAGGCCGGAGCCGGCATAGTCGCCGACAGCAACCCCGACTACGAACAGCGCGAGTGCGAGGCGAAGGCAGGCGCCCTCATCGCCGCGGCGCGAGAAGCGGTTCGAGTGGCCGGAGAGCCGGGATTCGGCCAGTGAACGCGGCCACGGCCGCGCTTGCCTTGATCGGGCTGCTTGCCGGCAACGCCTCCGCGCAAGCCGGCCCGGCGGCAAGGGCGGCGCCAGAGGACGCCTGCCAATCGGTCGTCTTCGAGGGCGCGCCCCTCACCGATTGCACGGCCGATCCGGCAACCGACAGCATCCGCATCATCGTCGGGCCCGATGGCGGCGAGCCCTATCGCAGCCTCGCCGCATTCGCTGCGAAACGCCCTCGCCACGCAGCGCCGCTGAGGTTTGTCATGAATGCGGGCATGTTCGGCGAGGACGGCCGTCCGATCGGTTACACCGTCAGCGCCGGCAAGCGGCTGCATGGGCTCAATCGCGCAAGCGCCCCAGGCAACTTCTACCTGAAGCCGAACGGCGTGTTCCTTGGAAGCGGCGGCAAATGGCAAGTGCTGGGCACCGACGCTTTCGCCGACACGATCCGCAAGCGACCGGAGTTCGCTACCCAGTCGGGACCGATGCTGGTCATCGACGGCCGGCTCCACCCCCAGTTTGCGCCTGACGGACCTTCGAAGAAGATCCGCAACGGCGTCGGCGTCGACCCGGCGGGCCGCGCCCATTTCGTCATTTCCGAATCGCCGGTCAGCTTCGGCAAGCTCGCACGCTACTATCGCGACGTCATCAAGGCGCGCAACGCCTTGTTCCTCGATGGAACCGTGTCGCAACTGTGGGACCCTGCAAGAGCACGCATGGATAGCGGGCCGCCCCTGGGTCCGCTCGTCGTCGTCGAGCGGCGGCGGGGGAAATAGCCCGGACCCCGCCGATCGTGTTGCCCGTCAGGTAGGCTTGGGGCAATACCAACGGCGGGAGGCGCGCATGGTTCTCAAGCATCTGGTCGGGGCGCTCGCATTGGCCATCGCCGCCGCGCCCGCGCATGCGGAGGACTGGTCCAGCCGGGCGAGCGAGCGCGACATCGTTCTCAAGGACTTCGCCTTCGCCAGTGGCGAAAGGATGGACATAACGATGCACGTCACCACGCTCGGCGCGCCGCACAAGGACGCGACCGGGCAGGTCGATAACGCCGTCATGCTACTCCACGGCACCGGCGGTAGCGGCCACCAGTTTTTCCGGCCGCAATTTGCCGACGAACTCTACGGCCCCGGGCAACCGCTCGACATCACGCGCTACTACGTGATCCTGCCCGACAACATCGGCCACGGCGGTTCATCGAAGCCGAGCGAGGGGATGCGGATGAATTTCCCGCACTATGGCTACATGGACATGATCGGCGCGCAAAAGCGGATGCTGGAGGAAGGCCTCGGCATTCATCGCCTGCAGCTGATTCTCGGCACGTCGATGGGCGCCATGCACGCCTTCATGTGGGGGACGACTTATCCCGGTTTTGCCAAGAGGTTGGCGCCGTTTGCCTGCAACACGATAGAGCTGGCCGGCCGTAACCGGATCTGGCGCAGGATGGCCATCGATGCGATCGAGCGCGATCCGGCGTGGAACGGCGGCAATTACACGAATGAGCCCACGCTCGGGCTGCAAGGCGCCCGCGACATCCTGCTTCTGGCCGGCAGCAGCGCGCTTGCCTGGCAGAGCGAATATCCCACGCGTGAAAGCGCGGACGCGTTTCTCGCCGGCCAACGGGCAGAGCAGGCGACGAGCGGCGGCGACGCGAACGACATGATCTACCAGCTCGACGCCTCGCGCGACTACAACCCCGCACCCGTCCTGGCGCGGATCACCGTCCCCGTGCTGTGGGTCAATTCCGCTGACGACTTCATCAATCCGCCGGAGCTCGGCCTCGCCCAGCAGCAGGTGAGGCAAATGCCTCGGGCGCGGTTCGTTCTCATCCCGGCGAGCCCGGATACCAAAGGCCACGGTACGCACACCTGGGCAAGGTTCTGGAAAGGCGACCTGGCGAAACTGCTCGCCGAGCCATGAGAGGGCGGGGCATGGCCGACGAGGTGACGGCCGCTTTTGACGAGGAGGACATCGTCCTCGCCTCTCGGCCGGGCCCACTGCGGAGACTTGATTGCCGGCGAGCGAGCGGCGAAAGCATCACACCATGATGCAAAGACGCACGCTTTATCCCGAGATCGAACCTTACGCGAGCGGCATGCTCGACGTCGGCGACGGGCACTCGCTCTATTGGGAGCGATGCGGCACCGCAGGCGGCAAACCGGTGGTGTTCCTCCATGGCGGGCCGGGCGGCGGGATCAGTCCTGGTCATCGCCGGCAATTCGACCCCGCCTTGTACGACGTGCTGCTGTTCGACCAGCGCGGCTGCGGCCGTTCGACGCCGTTCGCCAGCCTCGAAGCCAATACCACATGGCATCTCGTCGCCGAC
>DATJHD010000077.1:0-10839 GCA_035494275.1 Croceibacterium sp. | reverse complement strand
CATCCCCGAACTTGGGATCGGGCAGGATTTCCCGCTTCTCGGGACGACGACGACGGCTCATTGCAACTAACTCCTTGTCCCGAAAGCTTACTTGGGCCGCTTGGCGCCGTACTTCGAACGGCTCTGCCTGCGGTCCTTGACGCCCTGCGTGTCGAGCACGCCGCGCAACACGTGGTAGCGCACGCCGGGCAGGTCGCGGACGCGACCGCCGCGGATCAGCACCACGGAGTGCTCCTGCAGGTTGTGCCCTTCGCCGGGGATGTAGCTGATGACCTCGCGCCCGTTGGTCAGGCGCACCTTGGCCACCTTGCGCAGCGCCGAGTTCGGCTTCTTCGGGGTCGTCGTATAGACGCGGGTGCAGACGCCGCGCTTTTGCGGGTTCTGCTCCATCGCGGGAACCTTGCTCTTGGCCTTCTGCGGCTCGCGGCCCTTGCGGACCAGCTGGTTGATCGTCGGCATTGACTCTCTTCACCTGTGATTGGCGCGACTGCCAGGTGAAGAGAAGGAGGAACGCGCGCCGCACCGGCCGGGCCGGGGGAATGATGCGCGAGCCTGAAACGCTCCACCCGAACGCGAACGCCGGGTTACTTTGGCGGCTGCCCCAACCCCTGCTGCAAGCAGGGGCCCAATAGACAAGGGCCTTGCGCTGATGCGAAGGCCCCCGGGACATCACCGGCAATGTTCAGCTCTATCGGCCCGTGGCGAAGCGCGATGGCCTGCCGCGGATGGCGGCGCCCTTAGGCGCATTCGCGAAGTCGGTCAACCCGCGCGCGGAAAGCCTTCAAGGTAGCCACGCCTCCGCTGCAAGAGTCTTGCGCGCGAGGCGCAGCCGGTGAGCTGACCTTTATCAGCAATCCCGGTTCCCGAGCATCGCACCTGCAAGGCTCGGGCGAGCAGCGTCGGATGAGGGCATCGACACCGCCCGCCTCCGCCCCGGAGCGGCGGGGTTGGGCGCCGCTCCGATCGTTTGTCGGTTGGTTCCCCTCCAAGCCACCGCGGTTTCGCGAGAACGGCCTAGTGGGCGCCCCTGCCCCAGCCGGGATGCTGGGTCGACGAGCTGCCTCCGCTCGCGCGCGAGCCGCCGCTGTGCACCGAACCGCCTGTGCGCGAAGAGCCTCCGCCACGGCCCTGGCTCACGGTGCCCTGCGTGGTGACCGAGCGCGGTGTGGTCATGTTGTTCTGCGTGCGGGCCCGCGGACCGTTGCCCCAGCCGGGCAACCGCTGCCCGTGATACTGCTGCCAGTTGCCGCCGTCGTGATCCCAATGGCCGTCATGATCGCCGCCGTGATGGAAGTGATCGCCGTCGCCCCGGCGCCAGCGGCGATGGCCGTCCTGGAACCAGAAGAACCCGTCTGTGCCCCAGAAGCCGTTGTAGTATGGCCCGTAGAAGCCGTCGTACCACACGTCGTATGGATCCCAGCCGTAGCCATAGGCCGGATAATAGCCGGGGTAGCCGTAGCCGTAGCCACCGCCGTAACCCACGCTGGCGCCGTAGTAGCCCTGAGTGCAGGCCCCAAGCGAAAGAGCGCCGGCACAGGCCGCGGCGAGCACGAGGAAATTGCGTCTCATGTCGATCTCCGTCGTTCGGCTCCCGCGTGAGTGAGCGAGGGAGAAAAAAGGTGACGCAGCATGGCCGAGCTGACCTTAGTGGGCGATGAATGACGCCCACGGGGATCAGCTTTTCGACCAGCTCTCGCTCGTTCGCTCGATCTCGATCGGGTGGGCCCACGGACGGCACAACGCCTGCGCCGCGGAGAGGCTGCCGGTGAGCCAGGCGCTCCATTCGCCGGGGGCAAGCAGCACCGGCATGCGATGGTGGACGTGGGAAACAACCTGGCACGCCTCGGTGATCATCATCGCGTAGACGTCGCCCCATTCGGGGCTGGTGCGCCACAGGCCGGCGGCGGCGATCAGGCCCCCGGGCGCGAGCGCCGGGTCGGTGACGGCCATCCACGTGCGCGTCTTGCCGCCCTTCTCGCCCTCGGCCTCGGCATAGGCGGTCAGCGGTATGAGGCAGCGGCGTTCGGCGAAGCTGTAGCGCCACATGAAGCTGTCGAGCTTGTCGCTGCGCGCGTTGTTGACTGGCCTGGGCTTAAGGGGCTGCCCGTTCTTGCCCTTGAGCACCAGCGGGAAGCCCCACGTCATCGTCCTGAGCTTGCCCTCGGCGACGACCAGTCCGGGCTGCCCGGGAAACACCAGTTCGCCCCGGTTCGAGCCGGCCGCGGCATTCTCGACCTGGAACAGCCGGGCGACCTCGGCCTCGGCCTTGGTCATGCGATACAAATTGCACATGTCGGCGTTCTAGCCCTTGCGGCGGGCGGCGGCTATTCCGGCGCGACAAGCTTGTCGACGTCTGCGCCGGCCTCGATCGGGCGGGCCGGCTCGGCGAGGCGAATGTGCAGCTCGCGAAGCTGCTTGGGAGCGACGACGCCGGGTGCTCCCATCATCAGATCCTGCGCACGCTGGTTCATCGGGAAAGCGATGACCTCGCGAATGTTGGGCTCGTCGGCCAGCAGCATGACGATGCGGTCGATGCCCGGAGCCGAGCCGCCGTGCGGCGGGGCGCCGAGCCTGAACGCCTCGATCATGCCCGAGAAGTTCGCATCCACGTCCTCGCGGCTGTATCCGGCGATCTCGAATGCCTTGTACATGATGTCGGGCCGGTGGTTCCGAATCGCGCCGCTCGACAGCTCGTAGCCGTTGCAAACGATGTCGTACTGCCAGGCGAGAATCTCAAGCGGGTCCTTGTTCTCAAGCGCTTCCAGTTCGCCCTGCGGCATCGAGAACGGGTTGTGGCTGAAGTCGATGCGCTTCTGCTCCTCGTCGTACTCGTACATCGGAAAGTCGACGATCCAGCAGAACTTGAAGCAATCGGGCTCGATCAGGCCGAGCTGCTCGCCGACGCGGGTGCGGGCGGCGCCGGCGAGCCTGGCCGCTTCGGAGGCCTTGCCGGCCGCGAAGAACAGGCCGTCGTCCGGGCCAAGGCCGAGCTCGGCGTAGAGCGCGTCCATGTTCTCCGGGCCGTGGTTCTTGGCGATCGGGCCGCCGAATTCGCCGCCCTTGCGCGTCACGTAGCCGAGGCCCGCAAAACCTTCCTTGCGCGCCCACTCGTTCATGTCGTCGAAGAACTTGCGGCTGAGACCGGCGGTCTGCGGCGCCGGAATCGCGCGGACAACCCCGCCCGAGCCGACGATCTTCTCGAACAGGGCGAAGCCCGACCTCTCGAAGTGCGGCGAGACGTCGCTGATGACGAGCGGGTTGCGCAAGTCCGGCTTGTCGGTGCCGTACTTCAGCATCGCCTCGGCATAGGGGATGCGCGGGAAGCTGCCCGCGGGAGTGACCGACTTGCCGTTGGCGAATTCCTCGAACGTCCCCGCCAGCACGGGCTCGATCGCCGCGAACACGTCTTCCTGCGTCACGAAGCTCATTTCGAAGTCGAGCTGGTAGAACTCGGCCGAGCGGTCGGCGCGCAGGTCCTCGTCGCGGAAGCACGGGGCGATCTGGAAATAGCGGTCGAACCCGGCGACCATCAGCAGCTGCTTGAACATCTGCGGCGCCTGCGGGAGGGCGTAGAAGCGGCCCGGATGCAGCCGGCTCGGCACAAGGAAGTCGCGCGCCCCTTCCGGGCTGGAGGCGCTGAGGATCGGTGTCTGGAACTCGGTGAAGCCCTGCTCGTGCATCCGCCGGCGCAGGCTGGCAATGACCTGCGAACGCAACATGACATTGCGGTGCATGGTCTCGCGGCGAAGGTCGAGGAAGCGGTACTTGAGGCGGATGTCCTCGGGATAGTCCTGTTCGCCCGCCACCGGCATCGGCAGCTCCTCGGCCCGGCTCTGCACGGTGGCGGCACGGGCATAGACCTCGACTTCGCCGGTCGGCAGGTTCCCATTGACCGTTTCCGCGGTGCGCGCCTTGACTTCGCCGTCGATGGTAACGACCGATTCCAGCTTGAGGGCATCGAGCAGTTCGAGCGCCGGCGAGTCAGAGTCGGCGACGATCTGCGTCAGGCCGTAATGATCGCGCAGATCGACGAACAGGATGCCCCCGTGGTCGCGCTTGCGATGGACCCAGCCCGACAGGCGCACGCTTTTTCCGACGTCACCGGCGCGAAGTTCTGCGCAGTTGTGGGAACGGTAGGCGTGCATCGAGACTCTTTCGTTAGAGCGGTTTATGGCGCTAGGGAGCGGGCGCTAACAGGCGATGGTCGTTCGCTTGTCAAGCCAACCGCAAATGCCCAAGGGCGCCGTCTCGCGCGCCCTATAGAAAACCAAAGATGAAAATACACCCGCTGATTACGACGACCGAGGAGCTGACGGACCTGTGCGTGAGGCTGGCCCAAGGCGACTACGTCTGCGTCGATACCGAATTCATGCGCGAGAACACCTACTACCCGATGCTGTGCCTGGTGCAGCTCGGGAACGAGGAGGAAGCCGCGGCGGTCGATCCGCTCGCCGAAGGGCTCGACCTTGCGCCGATGCTTGCCCTGCTCACCGACAACGAGGAGGTCCTCAAGGTCTTCCACGCCGGCGGGCAGGACGTGGAGATCATCTACAACCTCACTGGCCGCACCCCCCATCCCATCTTCGACACGCAAATCGCGATGATGGCCGTGAGCCAGTCGGAGCAGATCGGCTACGCCAACCTGGTCGAAAGCTGGATGGGCAAGCAGATCGACAAGGGTGCCCGCTTCACCGACTGGAGCCGCCGCCCGCTGACCGAGCGGCAGATCGAATATGCGATCGGTGACGTCACCTATCTTGCAAAGATCTTTCCGCGCCTGCTCAAGAAGCTGGTCAAGAGCGGCCGCGGTCACTGGCTCGACGCCGAGATGGAAAAGCTCGCCGATCCTTCCAATTACGCCAACGATCTCGACCAGGCCTGGCAGCGCATCCGCGCCCCGAGCCGCAACCCGGCCGTGCTCGGGCGGCTCAAGGCGCTCGCCGCGTGGCGTGAAAGCGAGGCGCAGGCGAAGGACATCCCTCGTGGTCGGATCATGCGCGACGAGACCATTGCCGACCTCGCCAGTCATCCACCCAGGGCCCAGGCCGAGCTCGCCAAGGTCCGCGGTCTCTCCAACGCATGGAAGGACAACGACATCGGCAGGCGGCTGATGAAAGTGCTGGCCAAGGCAGAGCCGCTGCCGAGCGAGGAACTGCCGGAAAAGCCCAAACGCGGCGCGCCGCTGGGCAAGGAAGGCGCGCTCGTCGCCGACCTCCTCAAGCTGCTCTTGAAGATCCGCAGCCGCGAGATCGACGTCGCCAGCCGCCTGCTGACCCGGTCCGACGAACTCGAGGCGCTCGCGGCCGGCGTGCGCGATCTGCCGGTGCTGCAGGGCTGGCGCTACGAGATCTTCGGCCGCGACGCGCTCGATCTCGTCGAAGGCAAGCTCGGTTTCGGAGTCGAGAACGGCAAGCTCAAGATGACGCGGATCGACGAAAGCGAGCAGCTGCACGAGGACGCGGCCGAGTAAGCCAACGCTCCGGCACAACTCTGATTGACCGAAACCGCGGTTCGCCCGAAACTGCCGGCAGCGGGAGGAGAGGGCTTGATGAGCGAGCTTGCTTTGCTGGTGGCGACGCGCAAGGGCGCCTGGATATACCGCAGCGACGAGGCCCGGGAGGCATGGCATGCAGGGGGGCCGCATTTCCTGGGCCACGTCATCCACCATCTCGTGCTCGACCCGCGCGACCGGCGGACCTTGCTGGCCGCCGCCAAGACCGGGCACCTCGGGCCGACGATCTTCCGCTCGACCGACCTCGGCCATTCGTGGAGCGAAGCGAGCCGCCCGCCGGCCTTTCCCAAGGCGGCGGAGGGCGAGACGGGCCGCGCGGTCGATCACACGTTCTGGCTCACGCCGGGCCACCCGAGCGAACCGGGGGTGTGGTACGCCGGCACCTCTCCGCAGGCCCTGTTCCGCAGCGAGGATGGCGGCGACACCTGGGACGGCGTTGCCGGCTTCAACGACAACCCCGCCTACGTCGGCAAGCTCGGCGGCACGCAGGATGGCACGCCCGACGGCGCCAAGCTCCATTCGGTGATTGTCGATCCGCGCGACGCGAACCATCTCTATCTCGGAATGTCGGGCGGCGGCGTGCACGAATCGACCGATCGCGGCGAGAGCTGGGCGAAGCTCATCGACGGAATGGAGGTCGTCGCCGGATTCGATGCCGCCCAATGGGCCTTTCATGACCCGCATTGCGTGGCGATTTGCCCTTCGAACCCCGACCGGCTCTATCAGCAGAACCATTGCGGCATTTATCGGATCGACCGGCCTTCCAATCTCTGGCAGCGGATCGGGCGCGCGATGCCGGCCGAGGTCGGCGACATCGGTTTTCCCATCGTCGTCCATCCGCGCGACGACCGCACGGCCTGGGTGTTCCCGATGGACGGAACCGACGTCTGGCCGCGCACCAGCCCGGGCGGCCAGCCGAGCGCCTACGTCACGCGCGACGGGGGAAAGTCCTGGCAGCGGCAGGACAACGGCCTGCCCCGAGGCGGCGCCTGGTGGACGGTCTATCGCCAGGCGATGGCCAACGATGCGTTGGATCCGGTCGGCCTCTATGTCGGCACGTCGAGCGGCGCGGTGTGGGCGAGCACCGACGAGGGCGAGAGCTGGAGGCCGCTCGCCGAGCACCTGCCGTCCATCTACGCCGTCGAGACGGCCGTGCTCGCCTGAGCGACGCCATGAACGTGCTGATCCCCAGCGCGCTGCAGTCCTACACCGGCGCCGCCGAGGTCGAGGCCCACGGCGGGAGTCTTGCCGAGCTGCTCGAGGATCTCGATGCGCGCTACCCCGGCATCCGCTTCCGCATGGTCGACGAGCAGGACCGCTTTCGCCGCCACATGCGCTGTTTCGTCAACGGCGCCCAGGTCTACGATCTCGGCATGGCGCTCTTGCCTGGGGATGAGGTGATCATCATCCAGGCGCTCAGCGGCGGATAGCCACGCCGCGCCTCCCGCTTGCAGCCGCTCGCCGCTCCCCGTACCGGTGAGCAGGACAATGACCAGCTACCTGCCCACCATCAAGCAGCTGCAGTACCTCGTCGCGCTGCACGAGCACGGACATTTCGGCCGCGCGGCCGAGGCGTGCTTCGTTTCCCAGTCGACTCTTTCTGCCGGTATCCGCGAGCTGGAATCGCTGCTCGGTGTCACGCTGGTCGAGCGCAGCCGCAGGGTCGTGCGGTTCACGCCGCTCGGCAACGCGGTGGTCGAGAAGGCGCACCGGCTGCTGCGCGAGGCGGAAGACCTGTCCGATCTTGTCCTGGCCAGCGGCAAGCCCCTTGCCGGCGAGTTGCGCATGAGCGTCATCCCGACGATCGCGCCATTCCTGCTGCCGCGCATCCTGCCGCGGCTGCGGCGCGACCGTCCGCAGCTGAAACTGTTCCTGCGCGAGGAAACCAGCGACGCGGCCCTCGAATCGCTCCATCACGGCCGCGCCGACTGCGTGCTCCTGGCCCTGCCGTTCCCGACAGGCGAGGTCGACAAGGAAACGATCTGCGAGGACGATCTCTACGTCGCATTTCCGGAAGGCGAACCGCGCGACCCGCCGGCAGAGGTGCCCCCTTCGATGATCGACGAGGGCCGGCTGCTGCTGCTGGAGGACGGGCATTGCCTGAAAGAGCACGCCCTTGCTGCCTGCAACCGGCCGGAACTGCGGCCGAACGCGACGATGATCGGCACGTCGCTTCATACGCTGGTGCAGATGGTCGACAACGGCCTCGGCACGACGATCCTGCCCGAGATGGCGATCGATGCGGGCATCCTGCACGACACCCACGTCGTGGCCCGCCCGTTGAAGGCCGCCCATGCCAGTCGCGAAATCGCGCTCATCTGGCGCAAGAACAGCCCCCGCGGCGAGGAATTCCGCCTGCTGGCGAAGGAACTTCGCGCCGGCTGAAGCGAGGATGGCCTGGAGGCAAGGTGGGCGCGGAGACCGGCATCGCGTGGGCACAACGAGCCGACCAGGTTGAGCGACCCGAAGGGTCAAACCTTCGGACCCGGCGGCTCCGCACCCGCTGCCGACCGGGGCGCGGCCTATCGCCGATCTCGCGACAGCGCGCTTTGCAAAGCGCGCCATTCGATTGCCATTTGCTGCCTTGCCCCAGAAAGGGATTGTCAGCGGGAAGTTCGCGTGGTTACACCGCAAATGGTTCTGAAACGAAACAGTTGGACGATAAAACCATGCCGAGGTTCGCGGTAGCAGCCGTAACGTTGACGTTCATCGCTGGCGCCGCGCAGGCCGCCGGCTCGTCGCCCGCCGAGATCGTCCAGCGGCACGTCGCCTCGGGCGGCAATATCGACGCCATAATGGCCGACTACGCCAACGATGCCGTGGTGCTGCAGAACGGCCGGGCGATCCAGGGAAAGCCGGCCATTCGCCGGCTGTTCGAAGCGATGTTCGGCGGCGGGCGTGCCGCTTCTTCGGCGCCGGCGCAAGGTAATGTCCCGCGCGCCGCCGGTCGGCCGAAGATGAGCGTCGACAAGGTCTGGCAGGAAGGCAACGTCGGCTTCGTGAACTGGCACCTGGGGCCGATGCACGCGACCGAGGAATTCGTCACCAAGGACGGCAAGATCGCCGTCCAGGCCATCTTCATGGCCGGCGGGCCGCCGGCCCAGCCACAGGGTTAGGCCTGCGCCGGTTCAATCCATGTGCTTGAGGCCGACCCGCAGGTAATCCCAGCCGGTGACCAGCGTCAGGATCGCGGCGGCCCACAGGCTGCTCAGGCCGACGAGGTGAATCCACTGATCGGCCAGCGGGCCACAGTCGCCGGTTCGCGCCTCGCAAGGCATGCCTTCAACCGCGCCGCCGAGAATGAGCGCGCCGAGAGAGATCAGTTGAAGGGCCGTCTTCCACTTGGCGAGGCGGCTGACGGGCACCGAAACCTGCAGTCCGCCGAGGAACTCGCGCAGACCGGAAACGGCGATCTCGCGCACCAGGATGACGAGGCCGGCGATCACGTGCGCATCGCCGACATAGGGGCCGCGCAGGTATCCTTGCGCCGTCAGCACGAGGATCACGGCGGCCACCATGATCTTGTCGGCGATCGGATCGAGGAACACGCCGAGCTTGGAGACCGTCCCGCTGGCCCGGGCGAGGTAGCCGTCGAAGTAGTCGGTTATGCCCATCAGGCAGTAGAGCACGAAGGCGAGGCCGTAACCCACCTTCCACTCCGGCCACCACAAGAGGAACGCCAGCAATGGTACGGCGAGGATGCGCGAGAGCGTCAGGATGTTCGGCAACGTGAGCATTGCCCTTCTGCCCTAGCTTGGAACGCTTGCGTGAAAAACCCGCTTCACCCTTGCGGCCCAAAAACGGCACGCTAGGGTCGCGCGCAATTCCTGAGAGGGCGCAGGCAGACGCATGCTTACTTCGACTTACCTGCTGCGCCAGCGCCGATTCCTGCCGTTGTTCGCCACCCAGCTGTTCAACGCGTTCAACGACAATTTCTACAAGACCGCGATGGTGCTGTTCGTGGTCTACGGGTTGTACAATTCCGAGGCTGCGGAGACGAAGTTCTCGGCGATCGCCTCGGGCCTGTTCATCCTTCCGTTCTTCGTCCTTTCGGCTCTTTCGGGTCTGCTCGCCGACATGCGCGACAAGGCCAAGATCATCCGCTGGATCAAGCTGGCCGAGATCGGGATCATGCTGTGCGGCGGCATCGGGCTTCTGCTCGGCTGGACGGGACACCTGATCGGCACCGCCGCCATCCCGCTGATGTTGCTGGCGCTGCTGGCGATGGGCGTCCATTCGACCTTCTTCGGTCCGATCAAGTACGCGATTCTCCCGCAACACCTGCACAAGGACGAGGTCCTCGCGGGTACCGGCCTCGTGGAAGCGGGGACCTATCTCGCGATTCTCGCCGGCACGATCCTCGCCGGCTGGATCCCGGTGCAGTGGGCGGCGGCGGGCGTCGTCGTCACCGCGCTGCTCGGCTATCTCACCAGCCTCAGCGTGCCGCCGGCGCCCCCTCCGGCCACCGGCCAGCCGCTCGACTGGCATGTGATTCGATCGTCGATCACGCTGGTGAGGAACACCATGCACGTGGACGAGGTGTTCTATGCCATCCTCGCGATCAGCTTCTTCTGGACCATCGGCGCGGTGCTGTTCATCCAGTTCCCGCCGCTCGCCAAGAACGTGCTGCTGGCCGACAAGCAAGTCGCCAGCCTGTTCCTGGTGGTATTCTCGATCGGCGTGGCGATCGGCTCGGTGGCGGTGAACGCGCTGCTCAAGGGCGAGGTTTCGGCCCGCTATGCCCCCGCCTCGGTACTCGCCATGGGGCTGTTCGTCGCGATCTTCTACCTGTTGTGCCGGGTGTGGACCGCTCGCCATTCAGGCGCGCTGATGGGCGTTGCCGAGTTCGTGTCGCAACCGCTGGCGACGCCAATCCTGCTTTCCTTGCTGTTGATCGCGATCACCGGCGGCATGTTCGTGGTGCCGCTTTACGCTTTCCTCACGACCAAGGTCGATCCGGGACAGGCGGCGCGGACGGTGGCGGCCAACAACATCGTCAATTCGGGGGCGATGGTGATCGGGTCGCTGATTACGATGGGGCTCAGTTGGGCCGGCATTCCGCTGACCGAGCAGGTGCTGCTGAGCGCCGCGATGTGCCTGGTTTCGGCGTGGCTCGGATGGATGCTCCATCGCGCGGAGCGCGTGGCCGCGGCCGCCGCAGCCGCTGCCGAGTAAGCGCCTAGCCGTTCACCAGATGTAAGTGACCGCGGCGACCAGGCAGGCGAAATAGGCGAGGAGGAACTGGCGCACGTCCTCGCCGGTGACCGGAAACGGCCGCCATCTCCGCTCCGGCCCGGGATCGACCAGCCTTACATGCGGCGGCAGGC
>DATJHD010000076.1:0-12353 GCA_035494275.1 Croceibacterium sp. | reverse complement strand
ACGGTGGTCTTGCCGGACGCCGGCGCCAAGTTCTTCCTGACCGCATCGGACGAGGTTCGCGCCCGCCGGCGGATCTCGGCGAGGGTCTCGTCGAACATCGCCTCGATGCCTGACGCCTGCAGCTCCTCGACCCGCCGGCGGGCGCGTCGCTGCGGTCGATCGCGAACCGGCTGGGTCGCGCGGCCTCGACGGTGAGCCGGGAGCTGCGGCGCAACGGCGGTCAGCGCCGGTACCGCGACGTTGGCAGACAGGCGGAAGTTCGAGCCGACTGTGCGAGTACGCACGCAGTCGCTTATGCGAACTGGTCTCCGAGATGAAATGCGAGTTTTGGTACCTGGCAAGCCCCGGGAAAGTCGGCGGAAATTCGAGACCGAATTTTGGGTTGCCGTCTGCAACCAACAAAACAGTATCCATCCGGCGGATGCCACCTTGCCTTGAACGGGAGCGAGCGGTCTTAAGCGTGCTCTTGAGAGCGTGCTTAGGAGCGATCGATGGGACAGGTCACGGTGTTTTCGGGACCGGAGCGGCGTCGGCGGTGGAGTGCTGATGAGCGTCGGTTGATCCTGACCGAGGCATTTTCGCCTGGCGCATGCGTCGCCGAGGTTGCTCGACGGCACGATATTTCGACCGGGCTGCTCTACACGTGGCGACGGAAGCTGGCTCAGATGGCACGCGAGCCGGGTGCCCCGGTCATGCTCGCTCCAGGTTTTGCCGAGGCGACGATTATCGAGGACGGCGAAGGCATGTCGCCGGATTGCGCACCGGCGCTGATCATCGACCTGGCGCGCGGCAAGCGGGTGAGCATTTTCGCGTCGGCATCTCCGACATTGGTCGGTGCGGCCCTGAAGGCGCTGCGGTGATTCCGTCAGGGGCGCGGGTGTGGATCGCAATGGGCCATACGGACATGAGGAAGGGGATGCAGGGCCTGGCGCTGCTGGTCCAGCAGGCCCTCAAGCGTGACCCCCACGGTGGCGACCTGTTCGTGTTCCGCGGTCGCGGCGGCTCGCTGGTCAAGATCATCTGGCACGATGGTATCGGCATGTCGCTTTATGCCAAGCGGCTTGAGAAGGGCCGGTTCATCTGGCCTTCGGCGAGCGACGGCGCGGTCTCGCTGACGCGTTCGCAGCTGGCCTGCCTGCTGGACGGGATCGACTGGCGCAACCCGCAGTATTCGTGGCGTCCGGCCAGCGCCGGATAATCGGCGCAAACCACGCATTTTTCAGCTTGTGCTCGAGGGCGAGCGGTGATTCACTTCGCTTGTGGAAGCCGCCGTTTCGCCTCTCCCGAACGATGTCGCAGCGCTCAAGGCGCTGCTGCTTTCGACGCTCCAGCGTGCCGACGAAGCCGAAGCGAAGCTGGCCAACGCGCGTGCCCGCGAGAGCGCGACCGAAGCGATGATCGCCCATCTCAAGTTGCAGATCGCCAAGCTCAGGCGCGAGCAGTACGGCGCCAGCGCCGAACGCAGCCGTCGTCTGCTCGACCAGATGGAGTTGCAGCTCGAGGACCTCGAAGTCGACGCTGCCGAGGACGACCTCGCCGCCGACGCTGCGGCAGCGAAGACCAGCACCGTCACCGCGTTCGAACGCCGCAAGCCGGCGAGAAAGCCGTTTCCCGAGCATCTGCCGCGCGAGCGCGTCGTGGTGCCGGCGCCGTGCTTGTGCCCAGCCTGCGGCGGCACGCGCCTGTCGAAGCTCGGCGAGGACGTAACCGAGACGATCGAAGTGGTCCCGCGCTCGTGGAAGGTGGTCCAGACCGTGCGCGAGAAGTTCGCGTGCCGGGACTGCGAGAAGATCACGCAGCCGCCTGCGCCGTTCCATGTCGTGCCGCGCGGATGGGCGGGGCCCAGCTTCCTCGCGATGCTGCTGTTCGAGAAGTACGGCCAGCACCAGCCCCTCAATCGCCAGGCGGAGCGCTTCGCCCGCGAAGGCGTGCCCTTGAGCACCTCGACGCTCGCCGACCAGGTCGGCGCCGCCGCCGTCGCGCTGATGCCGCTCTACCGGCTGATCGAGGCCCATGTTCTCGCCGCCGAGCGATTGCACGGCGACGACACCACCGTGCCCGTCATGGCCACGGGCAAGACCGATACCGCAAGGTTGTGGGTCTATGTACGCGACGACAAGCCGTTCGCCGGTGCCGATCCGCCCGCAGCGCTGTTCCATTATTCGCGGGACCGGCGCGGCGACCATCCCCAGGGACATCTCGCTTCCTGGTCGGGGATCCTGCAGGCCGACGCCTATGGCGGCTACGGCGAGCTGTACCGCGAAGGTCGGGCGCCGACGCCCATCCTCGAGGCCGGCTGCTTCGCGCATGCGCGCAGGAAGTTCTTCGAGCTTGCCGACGTCGCGGGCGCGGCGCGCAGGAAGAGCCGCGGCGAGCGTACCGGCATGATCTATCCGATCGCGCTCGAGGCGGTGCAGCGGCTCGACGCGCTGTTCGATATCGAGCGCACCATCAACGGCAAGCCGGCAGCCGAACGGCTCGCCGTGCGCCAGGAGCTGAGCGCACCCTTGATGGTCGAGCTTCACGCCTGGCTCACCACACAAGTCGCCAAGCTCTCGCGCAACCACGATCTGGCGAAGGCGATAAACTACATGCTGCGGCGCTGGGTCGCGTTCACCCGTTTCCTTGACGATGGCCGCATCTGCTTGACGAACAATGCCGCCGAGCGGGCGCTTCGCTGCGTGCCTCTCGGCCGCAAGGCGTGGCTGTTCTGCGGCTCCGACCGCGGCGGCCAGCGTGCTGCCATCATCTACACCCTGATCCAGACCGCGAAGTTCAACAACGTCGATCCGCAGGCCTGGCTCGCCGACGTCCTCGCGCGCATGGCCGATCAACCGATCAACCAGCTCGGCGATCTCCTGCCGTGGAACTGGAACCGCCCCACCGAGGCCCTCCCTGCCTGATTAGCCCTTCGCCGCGGCTCTCACCGGATGGATACGTTCGCTCCGGACTGCGTCGCGCACCACCCAGTCTTGGACGCTCAGTTTGCTGAGTGGATAGGGATGAATCTCGCACCAACGGCCGCGGGTCTGCGGCCGTTGCGGTGCTTCATCGATCTGAAGTGCAGCAAGAGACTAAAGAGCAATCTCCAAGATCGACACGCAAACTATCCGAAGTGTCTCTGGGGCGCGGAATACTGACTGCAATGCGTCGATAGTGTTGAAAAACTCCGCAATCGGTTTTCGTCGGTAGCTATGGAATCCGAGTGAGCCGTTTGGCGCAGTAATGATTCGCGCGGTCGGCCGCTTTTGAATCATTGTTGCCGGAAATCAGCGTCTGTCGTGCCGACGCCGACTTTTTCAACACAATCCACCCTTTGCATCTGGTCCGCGCGCGACCTATTTCGGACGAGAAAACGTTGCCGATTCGATTGTCGCGATCGATTGGAAGTGGCGTCACAGATAAGTCTCAGCCAAGTCTTGCTTCCGGAGCTCCTTTTGGGGGCACGAAGTCTTGCGAAAGCGCGTGATAGAGCCGCTCTCGGCAAACGAGGGAGCCGGCCCAGTCGCCGATCAGGCAGGCGACAAACAGAGGCAGGATCGCGGAGGTCGTGCCGGTCGTTTCGCTCAGGATGATGACGCCGGTGAGCGGCGCGCGCACTACCCCGACGAAGTAGCCGGCCATCCCGAGCAGCACGATGGCGCCGCTTAGCTCGCCCGGGAATAACGGCGTCAGCAGGTTGCCGATCCCGGCGCCAACCGCCAACGAAGGGGAGAAGATGCCGCCCGGCATTCCGCTGACGCTGGTCGCCAGCACGGCGACGAACTTGGCCGGGCCGAACCCGTATCCGCCGTGCGCGCCTTCGAGCAGTTGCTTCGTCGGGGCATAGCCAGTGCCCCACGTCGATCCGCCGACGGCGACCCCGACCGCGCCGACGATCAGCCCGCAAACCAGAGCCGTAAGCAAAGGCCGCTTGCCCAGAAGCGGGCTCCAGCGCCCGTCGGGGCCGCGCAGGAGCAGAAACGCGCGCGAGAACAGTCCTCCGCAAAGGCCGCCCACGAGGCCGGCGAGCGGTGCGGCCATCAGCACCGTCCGCAGCGGCAGCCCGGTGGTCATGTGGCCGAAATAGAGATAGTCGCCGGCGATCCCCTGGCTCGTCAGGCCGGCAATCATCACCGCGCCCATGACCAGCACGGCGACGCGCTGCTCGTAGGCGGAGGCGAGCTCTTCGATGGCAAAGGCAATTCCCGCCAAAGGGGTGTTGAACGCGCCGGCGACGCCCGCCGCACCGCCGGCGATCAGCACGCCCGGCGTGACTCGCACCCGAAACAGGCGATGCACTTGCGTCATGGCCGCGGCCGCCACCTGAACCGTCGGTCCTTCGCGGCCGACAGAGGCGCCGCCGAACAGTGCGGCAATCGACAGCGCCAGCTTGGCCAATCCGGTGCGGGTGGACAACAGGCCGGCGGTCGTCTCTCCGTCGGGATCGCGAGTTGCGGCGATCACCTGGGGGATGCCGGAGCCGCGCGATTGCGGCGCCAGCCATCGTGTCACTGCGGCGACCATCAGGAACACGATCGGCGTCAGAACCAGCGGGATGTATCGCTCGCGCGCGGCAAAGACGGCAAATTCACGCTGCGCCACGTTCGCCGCCCAGGCGAACAATGTCGCGAGAATGCCGATCAGCACCGCCGAGGTGAGCATCGCCAGTCGGCGCCGCCACTCTTCGGCTTCGACGAAGCCTTCGGTCATCCACCGGCGGAGGCCTTGGGCGACTTGAGACAGTGGCTTCATCGTCGACGCCCTAACCGGCCCAGGCGCGACGGTCCACCAGGGGGTTGCACCTTCATACGAGCGAGGAATGGCCCCGCTATGCCCTTGAAGCGCTGGACCTTTGCGGCGGCGCTGCTGCTCGCCGCCGCTCCCGCCGCCGCACATGGCGACCATCTCTCGCAAGGAACGAGCGTTTGGTCGTTGTGGCAGTTCTCGCCCGAAATACTGCTTGGGCTCGCGTTTGCTGGAGCAATTTACTGGCGCGGAAGTCGCGGCGGGCAAGTTGCCCGCCGCTGGCGAATCGCATCGTTCTTTGGCGGCCTGGCCGCACTTTTCGTGGCGCTGATCAGTCCGGTCGAGGAGCTGTCAGATCACATCTTTTCGGTTCATCAAGTCGAGCACATGTTGCTGCGCTCTGTGGCGCCAATGCTGCTTTTTCTCTCGGTCCCGCAGGCGGCGATGGTCCGGGGCTGCCCGCGCTGGCTGACAAGGTTCTTCGGCGGCAGCGGTTGGCTGCGCCGGCTGGTCGGCGTGCTGCGCTTCCCGCCGCTCGCGACACTGCTGTTCCTGCTGTCGAGCTATTTCTGGATGATCCCATATTACCATGACATGGCGATCGAGAATGAGCCGATCCATTACCTGTGGCACATCACGCTTCTCGTCAGTGGCCTGATCTTCTTCTCGGTCATCTTCGAGCGCCGCGCACCGCCGCAGGGGCCGGGGCTGGTCACGCGGCTCGGCATGTTCGCCGCCGCCGCACTCGGCAACATCGTCCTCGGCGCGTTCCTGAGCCTCAAGGACGTGCCGCTCTACAGCGCCTATGTCGTGCTCGGCCATATGTGGCACGTCTCGGAGCTGACCGACGAGCAGACCGGCGGGATCATCATGTGGATTCCGGGCACGATGATGTTCGCGATGTCCGCGATCTGGATCATCTACAGCTGGGCACGCGAGGAAACGCGCCTCACCGACCGCCGTTTTCGCACTGGCCGTGAGCTGGTCAATGCAACCCGGCAGAGCAACGGCGCTCTTGCCCTTGGTCTCTTGAGCGCGGCGCTGCTGATCGGCGCGATCGCTGTGTCGGTCGTCAGCTTGATCGACCATCCGCCGGGCGGCCTGCGCGACTACGGAATGGCCGGCAAGATACCGGCCTGACGCAGAGCGAGTGCCCCTAAAGCAACCACGAAAAGGCGTGGCGCAGGAAGGTCTCGCCGTTGGTTCGAACAATCTCGCCGTGTGCAACGATAACATGCTCGGGATGCTCGTCGATCAGGCGGGAGGCGCAGCCGCAGGCGTGCTGTCGGGACCAGGGCACCTGCTCCAATGCTGGCGCTGCCGAACCAGCGCTGGAGCCTGGACCTTGTCCATGACCAGATGGCGTCGGGCCGGCGGTTCCGGGTGCTCAACGTGGTCGATGACGTGACCAGAGAGTGCCTGGCAGTGGTGCCGGACACCTGGATCTCGGGGCGCAGGGTGGTTCGCGAACTGACCGAACTGGTTCGCCGAGCGCGGCAAGCCCGGCATGATCGTCAGCGACACTGGGATCGAGCTGACCTCCAACGCCCTCCTCGCATGGTGCGGAGAGCTCGGCGTGGAGTGGCACTACATCGCTCCGGGCAAGCCGATGCAGAATGGATATGTGGAAGAGCTTCAATGGCCGGATTCGCGTCGAACTGCTCAACCAGACGCTGTTCATGACCCTTGCCCATGCCCGGGTCGAGATCGCCGCCTGGGTGGAAGACTACAAGCGAGAGAGACCGCACGCATCCCTTGGTTACGCAACACCGGCGGCGTTCGCCACCGAACTGGATAAGCGATGGCCTGCTTCGCCCCGCCCTACGGGCTGCGCTGCGCAGCCCATTGCTTCAGCCGCGCCCATGCGCAAAACAACCGCCCGGCTCTAATCCCAGCTGGAGGAAAGCTGGGGGTCAGGTCAGCCAGAACGCCGCGCGGCTCGAGACTCAGCAGTCGGTCGAGCGACCAACACCCGGGCCCGCGCGCAATGATGAGCAAAAGCAGCCCCGCCCAGCTCAAATGGGTCGGCCAGGCGTCCGGATAGACGAAGACCTCGATAATCGCCGTCATGCCGAGCAGCACAACAGCGGCCGGTCGGGCAAGCAGTCCCAGAACCAAAAGGATCGGGCACAGATGCTCCGTCCAGGTCGCGATATGCGCCGCCACCTCGGGTTTCAGGAACGGCAGGGCATATTCGGTCCGGACCAGCTCATAGGTGGAATCGGTGATCGTCAGCAGACCTTCGACCTTGCTGCGGCCCGAGAGGAAGAAGATGGCGGCTACGCCGCATCGCGCGACTGCCAGCAGTAGCGCCTCGGGTAAGGCGCGCTCCGCCAAAGCCTGCAAGGAACGATAATATGCCAAGACCGATCGCATGCCCGGCTCCATATGCATGCCCTGGCCGCGCCTTTCGAGGGCGCGACGAGGCCTGCCCGCTCGATCAGGCTTTGGGGGTCAGCGATCCGTGGCCTTTGGGGGTCTTGATCGAGGTGCATGTGCCGGCCTTGACCAGCTTCCAGGCATTGCCCTGATAATTGACCCTCGAGGTTCCGGCGCAACTCGTGCCCGCGCCCGCCTTGCAGTCATTCTTGCCGGCCAGCGCCACGCCATAGCATTTCTCGGTCGCCGGCTTCTTGGCGGCAGCCTGGCCGCTCGTCGCCAAGGCGATCGCAAGCGTCGCCGCGACGGTCACAGAAGTTTTCATCATCGTTTCGATCCTTCACCACTCCAGACGCGACGGCGTCGGGAATGTGACGCCGCCGCGTTGCGACCCGAGGGGGAGGGGTGGGGTGGGCCGCGTATTGGGAGTTCGCGCAGCGGCGGCGTTGGGTTACATCCCAAGGCATACCAATAAGGCTATGAGCGCGCGGCGGCTTCTGTAACCAATCGGGGAGCGGCTTGCTTTGTGCATTCCCGGAAGGGCCCAATCTCGTCGCTGCATTCATCGCCGGTGACAAGGTGTCGGGTGTGCCCTGGTACACGTTGCACAAGGTCTTCGCCGGACTCCGCGACGCGCATAAGGACGGTCGCAATGCGCAGGCGTTGGATGTGCTCATGCGCTTGGCGGACTGGACCATTGCCGCAACACGATCGCTTTCCGACCAGCGGTTCGAAGCGATGCTCGAGACGGAACATGGCGGGATAAACGAGATTTTCGCGGATCTCTTCCAGCTCACCGGCAAGGCCGACTACAGTTGGATGGCGCAACGTTTCTCGCACAAGGCCATCCTCGACCCGCTCGCCAGGTCAGAAGACCATCTCGACGGCCTGCATGCGAATACGCAGATACCAAAGATCGTGGGCTTCGAGCGCGTGTTCGAGGTCACCGGCGATGAGCGATATCGAAAGGCTTCGGCCTTCTTTTGGCGAGCCGTCGCGCACGGTAGGTCCTACGCAACCGGCGGTCACGGCGACCAGGAACATTTCTACCCAATGGTGGACGCCGCGCAGCATGTGTTCTCGGCCAAAGCTTCCGAAACCTGCGGCATCTACAACGTGCTGAAGCTGACCCGGCTTTTGTTCATGGCCGATCCGCAGGCGGAATACGCAGACTTCTACGAACGTGCGCTCTACAACGGCATCCTCGGCTCGCAGGATCCGGCAAGCGGCATGGTCACCTATTTCCAGGGTGCTCGCCCGGGCTACATGAAGCTCTATTGCACGCCTGTGCACTCGTTCTGGTGCTGCACCGGCACCGGTATGGAGAATCACGCGAAATATGGTGACGCCATCTACTTCCGGGACGAGCGCGCGCTTTTTGTGAACCTGTACATTTCCTCGACGGTGCGGTGGCGGGAGCAAGACGCCGTGGTCACCCAGACGACGACGTTTCCCGAACAATCCTCGACCCGGGTCGAGTGGAACCTGCAGCGTCCGACCGACCTCATCCTCAACCTCCGCCACCCCGCTTGGAGCCCGGTTGCAGAGGTGAGGGTGAACGGTGCGGTCGTGGTTCGGTCGCATCGGCCTGGCAGCTTCATCGCGCTGGACCGGCGCTGGCAAGATGGCGACGCGGTCGAACTCTTCCTCTCGCCCCGCGTGAGCGCAGTGCCACTACCCGACACACCGAACATCTTTGCGTTGAGCTATGGCCCCCTGGTGCTGGCGGCAGCGCTCGGCGACCAAGGGATCGCGCCGGGTTCGGACATCGTTGTCAACGAACGCAAATACGGCGAATATCTCGACACGCCCTTCGCGGCGCCACGCTTGTCCGGCGAACCGGCCGCCATCGCCCAAAGCGTGCGGCAGGACGCGCCGCTTCGCTTCGTCGTCGCTGACGCGAGCGGACAATCGATCCCGTTGATGCCCTATTACGAGATCGCTCATCAGCGCTACGCCACTTACTGGTCGGCAGGCAGTGCCATCTGAGCGGCGAGATTTGCACCCGCTCCGACCCTTGTCGCTTGTCGTGCCAACTCGTGTGCGGATTCCGAATTGAACCCGCCCGTCATTCCGAGCAATTCCCGCCCGTTCCTGCCGTCCGGTGCCAGGGTTGCCTAACGTGCGGACCTATGAGGCTACAGTGGCCCCATGACCTATCTCGACTGAGCCAACCTCAAAAATAGGCCGGGACGGGAATAAACCCGCCGCCTGCCCGGTCTTGCCATCTACGCAGACTCGAAAGGGCGACCTGGTGGACGACAAGGTAACGGCGAACGACCGCCGCGGATTTCTCAAATGCATGGCATGGGCAGGCACCGGTGTGTTGTTTGCGCTGGAGAGTGGCATACCTGGTTCGATAGGCCTCGACAGCGCCCTCGCCACCTCGCCGCATCGCGGGACGGTCAAGCCGTTCAGCTTCGTCCAGCTCAGCGACAGTCACATCGGCTTCGACAAGCCACCCAATCGCGATGCGCGAGGGACCTTCCACGAAGCGATCGCCAAGGTTCGCGCGTTGCCCGTCCAGCCCGACTTCATCATCCATACGGGCGATGTCTCACAGCTTTCGCGCGACGCGGAATTCGATGACGCCCATGAGATGCTGAAGGAGACCGGCCTGCCGCTATTTTTCGTCCCCGGCGAGCACGACATGCTCGACGAAGGCGGCGGCAAGGCGTTCCTCGCCCGCTTCGGCAACGGCTCGCAGGGCAGTGGCTGGTACAGCTTCGATCACCGCGGCGTGCACTTCATCGCGCTGGTCAACGTGGCCGACCTCAAGCCCGGTGGGATGGGCAGCCTCGGCGCCGAACAGCTCAGGTGGCTCACGGCTGATCTCACCGGACGCTCGTCTTCCACGCCGATCGTCGTCTTCGCGCACATGCCGTTGTGGACGCTCTACGCTGACTGGGGCTGGGGAACCGATGACGCGGCCGAAGCCATGAAGCTGCTCGCCCGCTTCGGCTCGGTGACCGTGCTCAACGGCCACATCCACCAGATTGCGCAGAAAGTCGAAGGCCACCTCGCCTTCCACACCGCGCGCTCGACCGCCTTTCCCCAGCCCGCGCCCGGGACCGCATCGGCACCCGGGCCGCTCAAGGTTCCGGCGGGGCAACTGCGCGACCTCCTCGGGATCACCGATGCCACCGTTGCGCCCGGGCGAGGCGCTCTCGCTCTCATCGATTCCACACTTGGCTGAAGGCACCCTCAATGTTCATTCGCATCGCGCTGGCCTTGGTGGCCGGATTCGCTTTCACGACCGCGGCCTACGCCGGGACCCAACCGGCCGAAACGGTTCACATCGGCAATTTCATGTTTGACAAGACGACCCTGACGGTCAGCCCCGGCACGACGGTGACCTGGGTCAACGACGACGACATTCCGCACACAGTTGTGGCGAGGGACCTCAGCTTTCGCTCGAAGGCGCTCGACACAGGCGACCGCTTCAGCTTCACCTTCGCCAAACCCGGCCAGTTCGTCTATTTCTGCTCGCTGCACCCGCACATGACGGCCAGTGTGGTGGTCAAGGGATAAGGAAGCGGACCGCGACTGCGTGAGGATGATCTCTACCTTCCGTCCGAAAGCGCGGCTCGCCGCCGATAGCGATCGCGCGCACGAATTCCGGGAGATTGTCCTCGTGCATCTCGACGGCGCTTATAACCTCGCGCGCTATTTGTCGGGCGATCCAGTGCAGAGCGAAGACATCGTCCAGGACGCGGTGCTGCGCGCGTTCCGGGCGTTCCCGCAATTCCGCGGCGGTTCCGCGCGGGCCTGGCTGTTCGCGATCGTGCGCAATTGCTGCCGCAGCACGCAAGCCGGCCGCGCCGGGTCCATGGCGCTGGTCGTTTCGGAGTGCGGTCTCAACGAGGCCGAAGCCGCTCGTCTGGAGCAGCAGCCAGACCCGGCGCCCACGCCCGAGGAAGCTGCGATCGGCAACAGCGACGTCGAGCGTGTGCGCCGCGCGATCGAAGCGATCCCCGAGCCTTTTCGCGAAGCCATCGTGTTGCGCGAGCTGAGCGATCTTTCCTACGCGGAGATTGCCGAAGTTACCGGTGTGCCAATCGGCACGGTTATGTCGCGTCTCGCGCGCGGCCGCTCATGGCTCACCGCTGCGCTGCTGCCTGCTCGCGATGACGGTGAAACGATAAGGAACGTGCGATGAGCGCTGCATGCGAAGACCGCGCATTGCTGCTCGGCGCGCTCGTGGACGGGGAGCTCGACGCGGCCAACGTCGCGCTCACAGAAGCGCACCTCGCGCGCTGCGAGGGCTGCCGGGAAGAGCTGGAGCGGTTGCAGGCGATCAGCAACGTCTTGCGGTCCGAGGGTATTCGAATCGATACCCCGCCAGCCCTTCGCGAGCGGATCGCCGCCCTTCCAGATCTGGGCTCAAAAAAACCGGCTGCGCGAACCATCCCGTCCTGGCTCGGACCCGCGTTTGGCGGATCCGTTGCTGCCTCGCTGGCGATGATGGCGTTTCTGCAGCCCGGCCGGCCGGACATCGACCGCGAGCTCATCTCGAGCCACGTTCGCTCACTGCAGCCGGGTCATCTCGTCGACGTGCAGACCACCAACCAGCACATCGTGAAGCCATGGTTCAACGGCCGCATCACCTTCGCTCCGCCGGTTCCGGAACTCGCCGACAAAGGCTTCCCGCTGGCCGGGGGGCGGCTCGATGCGGTCGACGGAAAGACCGCCGCGGCCATTGTCTACCACCGTCGCCTGCACACCGTGAATGTGTTCGTCTGGCCTGGTGACGACGCCGGCGCGGAGGAGATGGGCCGCGATGGTTTCGCTGTCCGGCATTGGCGCGAGGGTGGCCTCAATTTTGCCGCCGTTTCAGATATCCCGCCTGATGAATTGCGTCAGTTCGAACACCTTTACCGGGAGCGCTCGACCTAGCGTTTCCAAAAACGCGAAAGGCGATGCCGGGAACCACGCGCCATCGACCTTGCGGATCGCTCAGAATTCGCGGGCCATGGGAAGACCAGTCGGGCTGCCATGCAAATCTACTTCGACAAGAGGGCTCGGTCGGCTGCCGGCCATCCTTGCGCTTCAGAACCAAGGCATGGAAACGGGGCCAGGCCGCTCGGTTGAGTTGGCCGGCATTCTATCCTAGTGCTTCGGCGCGGCGACGACGTTCCCGCCCCTTCATGGGCTTCAAGCCCGGGACGGCCCGGCTCGTCGACGGAGTCGTCAGATGCCCTGGATTGTGCTGATAGTTGCCGGACTGTTCGAGGTCGCATGGGCCT
>DATJHD010000075.1:0-4265 GCA_035494275.1 Croceibacterium sp. | reverse complement strand
TTCCGCGAGGCCGGCGCCGAAGCCGAACGCAAGCGGCCCGAGATCGAGGCCGCGCTCGCCGAGGCGATCAACCGTCAAAAGATTGGCGCGGACGGGATCGTCATGGACAGTTCGTCCTGGGTGATCAGCGCCATCAATCCTAGCCGATAGGTGAACCACGATGAGAGACCAGCACGCCACGCAGCTGATCCTCGACAAGCCCGGCCGCGGCCGGGTCTATGCCAGCATCCTTGAGACGATCGGCAACACGCCGCTCGTGCGCATCAACCGCCTCGCGCGCGAGGCCGGCTGCCAAGCCGAGATCCTGGCCAAGCTCGAGTTCTTCAATCCGCTTGCGAGCGTCAAAGACCGCATCGCGATCTCAATGCTGGAGGCGATGGAGAGCGCCGGCACCATCGGCCCGGGCAGCGTCATCGTCGAGCCCACCTCGGGCAACACCGGCATCGGCCTCGCGTTCGCCTGCGCCGCCAAGGGCTATCGCTGCATCCTGACCATGCCCGACAGCTTCTCGATCGAGCGGCGGCGCCTCATGCGCTTCTTGGGCGCCGAGCTCGTGCTGACGCTGCGCGAGAAAGGCATCGGCGGCGCCATCGAGAAGGCCAAGGAGATCATCGCCGCGACGCCCAAGGCGGTCATGCCCTGGCAGTTCGGCCATCCGGCCAATCCCGAGATTCACCGGCGCACGACGGCCGAGGAGATCTGGCGCGATGTCAACGGCGTGATCGATGCCATCGTCCTCGGTGTCGGCACCGGCGGGACGCTCACCGGCGTCGGCGAGGTGCTCAAGGCGCGCAACCGCGACATCCGCGTCATCGCCGTCGAGCCCGAGAACAGCCCGGTGCTTTCGGGCGGCAAGCACTCGCCGCACATGATCCAGGGCATCGGCGCCGGCTTTGTGCCCGAGGTCCTCAACAGGAAGCTCATCGACGAGGTGCTGCTCGTCAGCAACCAGGAGGCGATCGAGACCGCGCGCCGGCTCGCTGTCACCGATGGCATTCCCGCCGGCATTTCCTCGGGCGCCGCGCTCGCCTGCGCACTGCGCGTCGCCAAGCGCGATGCAATGAAGGGAAGAACGGTCGTGACTGTGCTGCCTGACAGCGCCGAGCGTTACGTCTCGACCGCGCTGTTCGAGGGCTACGGCGAGCCCTGACCTCAGGCCCGTCAACCGGGCGCCGTCGGTACGAAATCCCGCCTTCTGCCGTCTGCGCAAACCCGCATCGGGACCTGCGTAGCGGAACGAGCAGACGCGTGCCTACCCATCGACCACGCCAAAGGAAAACCACCATGTTCAGATCGGCGAAATTGCTCGGCAGTGCAGTACTTGCGATCGCATTAGCCGCCGCCGCGTCGGCGCAGGAGGCAGCGTTCAACGCTGCGGACATCGCGGCCGTGGTAGCCGGCAAGCCGGAGGTGGACGGCCCCAACAAGGTGATGCGGACATTCGTCGCCAACCGTAGCCAGCTTCAGGTCCTGACGATCACGAATATCAAGCTCCATCACCATGCGCTCGAGGACCACATCGTCTATGTGGCCAAGGGCGCGGGCAACGGACGCTTCGAGGTGGCACCCGGCAAGATCGAGTCCCGCCCGGTCAAGGTCGGCGACATCTTCGTACTGCCCAAGAACCTGAGGCACGCTTTCGAGAAAACCGGCGGCGAAGACCTCGTGTTGCTCGTGGTCGCAACCGTCGGCTGGAAGCCGCTCGAGGACACGAAATTCCACGAATAGATGGGGACTGGGCGAGCGCCGGAGCGGGCGCACCCGATCAAGCCCGCACTCGCCCCGGCGTCGCGTTCGAGCGCCGCCGCCCCATCCCGGTCGCGCCGCGCCCCTTGTCAATGGCGTGGCTCGACGGCTACGCTGAAATATCAATGGCTTGGACTGTTGCAGGCTGCGTCGCTTTCCGAAGCACACCTGATCGGCGCCGCTTCCGCGCCAGAGGGGGCGAGCCTTGGACCGCAAGCTCACGACAATAGTCGCGATGGACGTCGTCGGTTACAGCCGGCAGATGGAGTTGGACGAGAAGGGGACGCTCGCGCGGCTCAAGGACATCCGCTCGCGCATCGTCGATCCCGCGATCGCCCGGTATTCGGGCCGGACCGTGAAGCTGATGGGCGACGGCACGCTGGTCGAGTTCGCGAGCGTCGTCGGAGCGCTGCAATGTGCGGTGGACATCCAGCGCGATCTCGGGCTCCACAACAATGCGGCCGGGATCAAGAACGGACTGCACCTGCGCATCGGCATTCATCTCGGCGACGTCATCGTCGAAGGCCAGGATATCTACGGCGACGGCGTCAACGTCGCTTCCCGGCTCGAAGGCATCGCGCCCCCGGGCGGAATCGTGCTCTCGAAGCAGGTCCACGACCACATCGGCGCGAACGTCGCGGTGCGCTTCGTCTCGCTCGGCGAGCAGGCGGTCAAGAACATCAGCCGTCCGATTCAGGCCTACCGCGTCGAGCTCGCGTCGGAAGGCGCGCCCTCGCACATCATCCGCTTCCGCGATTTCGAGCTCGACACCGCGCTGTTCGAGATGCGCCGGGCCGGGGAGCGCATCCCGCTCGAGCCGCAGGTCTTCGATCTCCTCGTGTTCCTCGCGCGCAACGCCCAGCGCACCGTGACCAAGGAGGAAATCTTCGCCGCGATCTGGGGCGAGCGCATCGTTTCCGACGCGGCGCTCAGCAGCCAGATCAAGGCAGCGCGCCGCGCCGTGGGCGACGACGGCGCCGCGCAGCACACAATCGCCACCATTCACGGCCGCGGCTTCCGATTCATCGCTCCGATCGAGAGCGAGGCACCGCCCGTTGAGCCGGAAGCCAAGCCTGACGAGAGGACCACGCCGGCGGCGTCCAAGAAACGCAGCGTCGCCGTGCTGCCGTTCGTCAACCTCAATCAGGACCCGAGTGAGGACATTTTCGCCGACGGGATCGCGGAGGACATCACCACGGCGCTGGCCAAGAACCGCTGGCTTACGGTGATCGCCCGCAATCCGGCTTTTGCATTCCGCGGATCGAAAGAGAGCATTCGCAGCATCGGTCAGAAGCTCGATGCGGACTATCTCGTCACCGGCAGCGTGCGCAAGGCGGGGACGCGCTTTCGCATCACGGTCCAAGTTGCCGACGCGGACAGCGAGCAGAACGTCTGGTCCGAGCGCTTCGACCGCGACAAGGTCGACATCTTCGACCTCCAGGACGAAATCACCGAGCTGGTGGCCGCGCGCATCGAGGCGGAATTGGGCTTGAGCGAGCAGAAGAAGGCCGAGCGGCGGCCGCGCAAGAATCTCGGGGCTTGGGACCTGTACCAGCTTGGGACGGCTGAGTTTTACAAATTCACGCCGGCCAGCAATTTGGCGTGCCAGGACCTGATGCGCCAGGCGATTGCGCTCGATGCAGGCTTCGCCGGTGCGTATTCGCGCCTCGCCTACGCCATCGTACTCAGCATGGTCTATTTCGATGCGCCGCCCGATCCGGCGAAGATGGACGAAGCGCTCGCCGCGGCGGAGCGCGCCATTCAACTCGACGACCAAGACGCGAACGGCTACTTCACGCTCGGCCGCGTGCGTCTCGCCCGCTGCGAATACGATCTCGCAATCGACGCGCTCGAGCACGCGCTCGAGCTGAACCCCTGCCTGGCTGTCGCCTATTGCGGTCTCGGTGATTCGCTCGCCTACGAGGGGCGCCTCGACCAAGCCATCGCGCAGTTCGAGAAGGCCGTGCACCTGAGCCCGCACGATCCGTTCCGGTGGGGGTTCTACTCCTACCGTTCGCTCGCGCACCTCTTCCGCCGCGAGTTCCAGGAGGCCGCCGCTTGGGCGCGCAAGGCGGTTCAGGTCCCGAATGCGCAATATTGGGCGCGCGCGCATCTCGCCGCGGCTTTGGGGCACCTCGGCGACGCGAAACAGTCGGAGGCCGCGGTCAAGGATCTGCTGCACAGCAAGCCGGAATTCTCGCTTGCGTTCGCGAAGCAGCACCTCTTCTACATCAAGCGCCCGGACCAGATGAGCGTCTATCTCGCCGGACTGGAGAAGGCCGGATTGCGCTGAAGAGGCCGGCGCCGCAGCGCTTGACGGCGGGGCGCCCACCGTATTTAATATCTTCGTTAAATAATAGAGCGCACCGATGCACCCCGACGCCCTCAGCGCCACGTTCTCGGCGCTGGCCGATCCCACGCGCCGCGCGATCCTGGCGCGCCTCGCCGAGGGCGAAGCCACCGTCAACGAGCTGGCGGCGCCGTTCGCCATCTCGCTGCCCGCAGTTTCGCGGCATTTG
>DATJHD010000074.1:0-10545 GCA_035494275.1 Croceibacterium sp. | reverse complement strand
ATCCGCACGGACGGCGGCGGGATGTCGAACAACCCGTCGATCAGCCTTTTGAACCTCGGCAAGCCAAGCTTCGACAAGACGGCGTTTTCGGTCGGCGATCAGGTCAAGACGATTTCGATCCGGATGCGCTATTTCCTCTAGGCCTTGCTCGTGAGGCTGCGCACCAGTGCGAGATCTTCGGGTTTGTCGACATCGATGGCGGCTCGGCCGTCGGAGGCGGGGACGAGGGCTGCCGAGACGCCGAGCGTTTGCCCGAGCCGTTCGATGGCTTCGGCGAGCGTGAGCTTGCCGCGCCAGTAGCTCCACAGCGTGTCCATCCCGAGGCGCCTGGCGATGCGCCAGGGACGTTTGCGGTTCGCCTCAACCTGTTTCCAGGTGCCGATAGCCCGCTCGGCGGCTGGGCTGGCGAGCAGGAACAGGTTGCAGCCGGACCACTGCCCGTCGGCGAAAGTGAGCCAGGTTCGCCTTGTGTGCGGAGCGGCTGCCTCGACACGGTCGCGACGGGCCAGCATCAGCGAGACATCGGCGCCCGCGGGCGTTCCTTTGACGAACTCCTCGATCCATTCCGGCTGCAGCAGCGGATGGTCGCCCGTGGTTACGAGCAGCGGCGCGCCGAAGCGCTCGAAGGCAAGGCCGACGCTTTCGCTCGGGCCGCGTGCGGCAGGAAGCAGGGTCGCGCCGAGGCGACGCGCCTCCGCCTCGACCGCGGGATTGTTGGCCGACACAGCGATCGGCCCGAATCCGCCTTTGGAGAGCGCTTCGACCACACGTTCGAGCAAAGTCTGCCCCGCGACGGTGGCGAGTACCTTGTGCGCAACCCCCTCGCTCTGCGCCACCGGGTCCGCGGCACCGGGCCGCGAGCCGGCAAGGATCAATGCGGCGAAGCTCACGAAGTCGCCTTTCGTCGCCGCCAGATGCTCCACAGCACGCCGGGGGCCGCGAGAACCGGGTGCTTCTCGCGCCACGGCGTCAGCTCCACCGCGACACCGGTGTGCCGCTCGATCTTCCACGCGGCGTAACGCGCCGCGCCCTCGAAGGTCCCCGCGGCTCGGACGAGGCGGGCGGCATTGAGCGGCTTGCCCAGCCTGCGGCGAATTCGCCACCAGCGCAGCACTCGTCGGCGCTCGCTGGCGGGCATTTGCGGTCGAAGGGTCGCCCCATCCTCGGCATATGGTATTCCTGCCGAACCGAGCGCCACGGCGAGCAGCCCATCGAAATGCTCGCGGTTGGCCGACAGGATCGCATCCTCGCGGCCGGCGGGCTCGACCCGCAGCTCTGCTCGATAGGTCGCCCGGAACAAGGCGCGCCAGTAGGCGTCCGGAATTCCCTGCGGCGGACCGAGCGCGGCGGCGAGACGAGCCGCCGTGCGCGACGCGCCGGCAATCGCCGACACGATCGCGGCGCCGACGGCCTCCTCGCGCTGCCACACGAGCGCACTCGGCTGCACGAAGCGTGCCCAGATGGTCGTATCGATCGTCTCGCCTGCAGCCGCCGCGGCGAACTTCTCGAGCGTGACGGTCGCGATCTTCGCGCGCAGGCGGACGCCGTCATGATCCCACTCGCGATAGGCGACCCGCGGCCACAGCCCCCGCTCGGGCGGCCCGGGCACGAGCACGTAGTAGTCGAGAACGCCCTCGAGCGAGCCGGTGCGCAGGTTGGAGCCGTAGAACAGCACCGCCAGCGCTCCTGCTTCTTCGCCAAGAATGCTTCCCTGGGTCGCCACGGCGGGATGCACATCGCGCATGAGCATCGCGGCGACCCGCTGCTCGAGTTCTCCGTTCACGGCACCACGAAGCGCAGCTCTGGACCTTGCGAAACGCGGTAGGCGCCTGGCGGAAAGGCCTCTCCGTCGAGAATGAACCGGTCGTCGAGTTGCATGCGATAACTGTCCGGCGCGACCCAATGATAGCCGAGCCGCGCGGGCTTCGAAGGAAGGCGGCCGAACGCGACCAACGGGATGCGTGCCAGGCTCTTGCGCCGCGGCCTGTCGAGAACCGCCAGCTTGAGCCCCTCGCTAACACCGCCGAACGGCCTCAGGCCCATCGGAAACCGCTGCAAGGTCGACGAAAGCAGGACGTAGCGTTGCCCGTCACCGCCGGCGAGGGGATTGCCGGAATCGTCAACCAGGCGGATTCCGGTCCGCCGGCGCCATTCGTTGCCGGCGCTGGCGAAGAATGCCTGGGCCAAGGACCAGAAGGTCGTCAGCAGCACCGCCAAGGCATTGAACGCACCCCACCGATGCGCCGACTGGCCGAGGCTGATGCATTTGGTGAACACCCCGGCCCCGAGCATGAAACCCTGCACGCGCGCTTCCGGCTGGGCCTCTTCGGCAACAACCAGCGTGCGGCGCGTGGTGAAACTGTTCGTCTGAGCCCGCTCGATGGCGCGCTCGAGCGTCCAGTCGCGGGGCAAACCGAGATCCGACGCGAGCGCGTTGGTCTTGCCCTTCGGGAGGACGATCAGCGGCGGCCAATCCTCGCCGAAGATCGCGTCGCCACAGGTCAGCACGTCCCGCACGGTGCCGTCTCCGCCGTCGACCGCGATATAGTCGACGCCGGCGAGCGCGAAGCGACCGAGCACTTCGACCAGTTCGCGGCGCTTGAGCGTGGTTTCAGTGATGACGTCGGCTTCGGCCGCATGCTCCGGTTCGCGACCCTTGTTGCCGTAGCTGCGCGGGTTTCGAACGACGCCGACCAGCGGGACGGCCCGCTCCTCGCTTGCCGCCAGGCGTCGCCACGGGGCAGCAACGCGCGTCGCCTGTGGCAGGCGGTCGAAGGTCTTGATCGGCCGGTTCATGCCGCGGTCGCTCTACTCTCGAGCAACAGGGGCTGGCTAGCGGTTTTCACCATGTTTTCACCGTTGCGGCACTTGGGCAAGGAACTTGCGGCGTTGCCCAAGGGGAATTCACCCCCTAAGCGCCTTGTTCCGCATGGCCGACCCGAACCTCGCACCTGCCCTGGAAACCGTCGGTGCGAACCCGACGCGGCTGTGGGGCCTTTCCACGACAGAGCGAAACCATCGGATCGGCGTCAAGTCTGGCCTCGGCGGCATAGGCGCGCCCGTCGTGCTCGCCAACGCCGCCATCGCGGCCGATCCGGCCTGGCTGCGTCATGTCGCCGGTCATCCAGGCCTGGTGCTGACGCTCGGCGGAGTTCCCGCCCTTGCTCATGCCCGCGATGAACACGAGGCCGCGCTGTTGCGCGACGCCATGCGCGACGAGAGGGGGCCGGACGAGGCCGAACGCTTCGCCTTTGAGGCTTACGAAGGCGGAGCGACCATCGAAAACCGCGCCCTGCGCAAGCGGGAAAGACCGTTCCTGATGGAACTGCGGCCCGACACCCAACGCGCGGCCGAGCGGGCCAGCTACTTCGGCGCCTACAAGGGTGTCACCGATCTCCTCACGAAATACCTGTGGCCTGAGTGGGCGCTGTGGCTGACCCGTCTCGCCGCGCGGCTCGGCTTAAGCCCCAACATGGTGACGATGATCGGCACGGTGCTGTGCATAGCGGCCACTGTCGCCTTTGCGTACGGGAATTACTGGATCGGCCTGGCGCTCGCGCTGCCGTTCATGGTGCTCGATACCGTCGACGGCAAGCTGGCCCGCTGCACCATCACTTCGAGCAAGCTGGGCAACGTGCTCGACCACGGTCTCGACCTCGTCCATCCGCCGTTCTGGTGGTGGTTCTGGGCGACCGGGCTCGCGCATGTCGGCCTGGCGCTGCCGAATACGCTGTTCTGGTGGGTCGAGGGCGCCCTCTTTGCCGGCTACGTCGTCCAGCGCGCGATCGAAGGAGCGTTCATCGCGCTGTTCGGCGGGATCCATATCCACGTGTGGGAACCCTTCGACAGCCGCTTCCGGCTGATCACCGCGCGACGCAACCCGAACATGGTGATCCTGCTCTCCTCGGTCGTCGTGGGGCGCCCGGACATCGGCATCGTCGCCGTCGCGGCATGGACGGTGGTGAGCTGCCTCGTCCACCTCGCCAGGCTGCTCCAGGCGCTGGCGAGAAGACGCCGAGGCGAGCCGGTGCGCTCGTGGCTTTCGGACGCCTAGAGTTTCCGACTTTCCTGGACGGCGGCGGCGCCGGGTTCGTGCTCCGCCTGCCAGACGACGATGTCTTCGGGGCGGTCGATTTCCTGCCAGAAACCTTCCGCGCGCTCGATGGCAGCGACCGGGCGATCCCGCGCCATCCGGTGAACGATGTCGTGGTGGTACGCTCCCGCGCCGTTGCGCTCGGCGATCAGCGTGTCGAGAGTATCGGCGTAGGCGGCATGGCCTTCGCCGGCGAGGATCAGCCCCAGCGACCTGTGCGTGGCCTCGACTTCGGAAAGATCCTTGCTGACCGCCCGAATGGTTCCTCCTTCGACCCGCACGAGCATGTCATCGTAAGTCGGCGCATCGATCGGCTCGACCACGAGACCGAGTCCAGCGCCCGGCGAGGCGAGGGCGGCGGCGAGGATTTCAGGGTCGAACAGCGTGTCGCCATTGAGAAGGCAGAAAGGTGAGCGCAGCCTGTCGCGCGCCATCCACACGCTGCCGATGCTGCTCGCTACACCCCAGAACGGATTGAAGCGGCTTTCCACCGCGAGCGGCTGAGGTCCCCGCAAAGCCTCTTCGACCTGCTCGTGCCTGTAGCCGGTCACGATCAGCGCACGCTTGAGACCGGCCACGGCGAGCGCTTCCAGCTGGCGTTGCAGCAGCGAACGGCCGCCGACTTCGATCAGGCATTTCGGTCGCGTGGCGGTCACCGGAAGGAGCCGCGATCCCTGCCCGGCGCTGAGGACGATGGCGTTTTCGATCATGCAGGCGGCGCGTAGCGGTCGCTCCGAAGGCTGGCAATGGCCGCCGGCACGGCTTGCCAGCCGCTCCGCCCTCCGCCACAGGAAGGACGATGCTTTTCGCGCGAGATCGCCATCGACAGCAGAGCCCCCTGGCGCGCATCGCGGCCAACACGGCTTGGCTGCTCGGCGGAAAAGGCGTCGGCGGCGTGCTCAGCTTGTTCTATATCGCGATCCTCACCCGGTCGCTGGGGCTCAAGGCCTTCGGCCACTTCTCGCTGATTTTCGGTACCTCGCAGGCCCTGATCGCCGTGGCGGGGTTCGAGACCTGGCGGATCGTGGTTCGTTACGGGGCCGAACACGTCCACAAGAAGGACTGGGCGGCCTTCGGGCGGCTGAGCCTTTTTGCCGGGATGCTCGACATCGCGGGCGCGTTGGCAGGGACCGTGCTCGCCTACATCGTGTTCTTCAAATTCAATCACCTGCTGCATCTCAATCGCAGCCTGGTGCATACGGCCTTCTGGTTCAACGTGGCGGCCGTGTGGGCGCTGGTGTCCGCGCCCACCGGCATCGTGCGGGCGCTCGACCGGTTCGATGTCTCGACGTACGTGGAAGCGGTCGTGCCGGCAGGCCGCTTGCTTTCCGCCATCGTCATCCTTCTTGTCGGTCCGACACTCGTCCGCTTCCTGATTGCCTGGGCGGCGATCGATCTTCTCGAAGCGGCGTTGTACTGGATCATGGCCCGCCGGCTCTGCCCGCAAGCGATAAGGCTCACGTATTGGCGTGGCTGGCGCGACACGCTGCGCGAAAATCCACGGATCACGCGGTTCTTCTGGGTGACCTATGCTGGCGCGACGCTCGATGCCGGGCTCAAGCAGGGCCCACTTCTCGCAGTCGGTTACTTCGTCGGCACCAGCTCGGCCGGCCTGTTCCGCCTGGCGAGGCAGTTGGCGCAAAGCCTCGGCAAGCTGGCCGGCCTGCTGACGCGCGCCGTTTACGCCGAAATCGCCCGCGCCCGGGTCGCCTCGGAGGCGCACGAGTTCCGCCGCCTTGCCTATCGCACGTCGCTGATCGCCGGCGGCGCAGGGGTAGTCGTGGTGATCATGGCGCTGCTGTTTGGCGGGACCTTGATGGATATTCTTGGCGGCAAGGCGTTCGAGCGGGGCGCCCTGATCCTTGTTCCGCTGGCGATCGCTTCCAGCTTCGACCTCGCCGCGGTCGCCTTCGAGCCGGTGCTCCACGCGACCGGCCATCCCAATCGTTCGCTCAGCGCGCGCTTGCTGGCAGTCGCGGCCGCAACGCTGGCGCTGCTCGCGTGGGTCTATTCGTACGGGGTCTATGGTGTGGCCTGGGCCGTCGCCGTCGGCGGAGCCGTCGGGTATCTCGCCTTGGGCGGCTTGGCGCTCTACACCCTCGCACGGATCGAGAACTCGCCGCCCGCCGTCGACCCTGTGTTCTAGCCAATGGAGCCTCCATGCTGACCGAAGCCCTGCTGGAAGACGCCCGCGGCATCGCCGAGCGGATCACCGCCTTGCGCCGCTCGATCCATGCCGAGCCCGAACTGGGCCTGCAGACACCGAAGACGCTCGCCAAGGCGCGCGCCGAGCTCGCCGACCTTGCGCTCGACTGGCGCGAAGGGCCTTCATGTACCGGCGCGGTAGCCATCCTCAACGCCGGCAAAGCGGGCCGCACCGCCTTGCTGCGGGGCGATATGGATGCGCTGCCGATGACCGAGGAAACCGGCCTGCCGTTCGCTTCGACGGTGGCCGGGCGCATGCACGCCTGCGGGCATGACACCCACACCGCGATGCTCGCGGGTGCGGCGCGGATTCTCGCCGCGCGAGCGGAGGATCTCCCCGGCGAAGTGCGCTTCATGTTCCAGCCGGGCGAGGAAGGCTACCACGGCGCCCGGTTCATGCTCGATGACGGCTTGCTCGATCCGCTGCCGGACGCGGCGTTCGCGCTGCACATCATGCCCAATGCGCCGCACGGGATGATCGGCAGCCGCGCGGGGACCTTGCTGGCGTCGGCCGACATGCTCGAGATTGCCGTTGTGGGCCGGGGAGGGCATGCCTCGATGCCGCACGACACCCGCGACCCCGTGCCGGTCGCCGCCGAGATCCTGCTGGCGTTGCAAACGATGGTCACCCGCCGCTTCGATGCCGCCGAGGCCGTTGTCGTCACGATCACGCAACTCGACGCAGGTAGTGCGCACAACGTCATTGCCGACAGGGCGTTGCTCAAGGGCACGATCCGCACGCTTACCCCGGAAAAGCGCTCCAGCGTGTGGCAGGACATCACGCGCGTCGCGGAGCATGTTGCCGCGGCCCACGATTGCAAGGCCGAGGTGACCATCACCGAAGGCTTTCCGCCGACCGTCAACGACCCGCGCGCCGTGGCTCTTGCGGAATTCGTTGCAACGGCGATGCCGGACGGCTCCTTCACGCCGCTCGCCGCTCCGATCATGGGCGCAGAGGACTTTTCCTACGTCCTCGCGAAAGTGCCGGGAATGATGGCGTTCCTCGGCGTGGCGGAGGCCGGATCGGACTGGCGCCAGTGTTGCGCGATCCATTCAACCCGGATGATGGTCGACGAAACGGTCCTGCCGAGAGGCGCCGCATTCCTCGCCGGATGCGCGGCGCGTTTCCTCGAGCGAGGGTGGGACTGACAGGAGCATGCGCCGAACGCAGGGTCTAACGCATTGATTTTGGCCATAGGGTAAACTGCGCACGTAACATTAGCACTTCCGCAAGGTGAATTCAGGCAAACCAATGCCGGAGTTGCCGGCGAGACCGCACGCCGGCTTGGGGATCTTTTGCGAATGGCGCGTACGGCCAACAAGGATCAGGTTTCGCTGGTGGACGCCGCCAGACCGGTCGGCGCGGAACAGCGCACCGCGGCCCGCTATACCCCGCTCATCAGGACCGCGAAGATCACCGGTGCCTCGGGCGAGTTCCTGTGCGTGGTCAGCGACATTTCGGAGAGCGGGGTGAGCGTGCGGCTGTTCCACCCGTTGCCGCGCGATAACGCTCTGAGGCTCGAAATGTCGAACGGCGACAGCTTGCCGCTCGAACGGGTGTGGGAGAAGGATGGCCGCGCCGGCTTCCGCTTCGGCAGCGATGTCGACCTTGGTCGAGTTGTCACCGGTCATGGCAAGTGGCCGAAGCGCCCGATCCGCCTCAACCTCGACATGCCCGCCGTGCTGTCGGGCTTGACCGGTCAGTTCGACGCGACGATCAAGAATATCTCGATGCAGGGCGCACAGATCGAATGCTCCTCGCGCCTGGCAATCGACCAGCGCCTTCGCCTGTCGAGCCGCGGTTTGCCCGAAATCCGCACCAAGGTCCGCTGGCGCAAGGGGAACCTTTACGGGCTTGTCTTCGACGACACGTTCCAGTTCGCCGATCTCGCCCGGATCATCGCCCACGCCCAGGGAATTTCGACCCAGTAGCAGCTGGCCTGAACTCGGTTTACCGTCCGCTAACCATTCTGCTCCACTCCACGTCGTTCGGAGGAGAGGAGCGCATGGTCAACCCGACGGCGGGAGCCGGGAGCGCGATGGGCATTCCGCGCTCTGGCGACTGGCGGCGGTTCGTCGCCACGCCGCAAATGGTGATGGCGATCTGGGCCCTCTGGGCGCTCGGCAATCTCGCGCTGCTGCCCTTAACAGGCATCGACCTGGCCGGGCCCGACGACATCATGCGCATGCTCCAAGTGCGAGACCTCCTTTCAGGCCAGAGCTGGTTCGACGTCGCCCAGTACCGCATTGCCCCCCCGCACGGAGCATCGATGCACTGGTCCAGGCTCATCGACTTGCCGATTGCCGGGTTTGTCCTGCTGTTCCGGACGATCCTGCCGGCGGCGGCGGCCGAGCTGGCGGCGGCGGCCGTGGTGCCGCTGTTGTGGCTGCTGCCCGCCTTGTTCGCGCTGCGCGCCATCGTCCGGCGGCTCGCATTGCCTCCGCTCGCGCTGCTCCTCGCGCTGGTCATTTTTCCGCTGTTCCCGATGGTGCCGAGCAATTTCGGCTCGATGACCCTCGATCACCAGACCGCGCAGATGGTCGCCGCGGTGGCTTGCGCGGCGCTCTTCCTTCAAGGCTCGTCGTCCAGAGCCGCGCTGGCGTGCGGCGCGTGCGCCGCGGCGTGGATCGTCGTTTCGCTCGAAGGACTGCCTCTCGTTGCCCTTGTCGCGGTGCTTTACGGCGTACGCTACTGGCTCGCGCGCGACCGCTCGCTGGTGTGGTTCCTCGCGGCGCTGACCGGCGCAACCGCGGTGCTCTCCTTCGCCACCCGCCCCTTGAGCGAGTTCGACGCAGGCCACTGCGACATCGTGTTGCCCGGCCATCTCGTCGCCCTTGCCGCTGCAACCCTGATGGCCGCGGCGCTGTCCCTTGCGCCGCTGCAGGACCGGCCGGGCGGACGCTTGGCAGCGCTCGCGGTCATCCCCCTGGCCTGCGTCCCGCTCGCCTTCGCGAGCCTCGGCGCGTGCGCGCTCCACCCGTTCGGAACGCTCGATCCGCTCCTCGTCAGGTACTGGTTCAACGACGTCGTCGAAGGCCTGCCCGTGTGGCGGCAAATACCCTCGATCGCCGCGATGCTCATGTGGACCGGCCCGCTGATCGCCGCCGGCTGGTGGACGGCCCGCCGCAGGAACTGGATCGCGGACGAGCGCAAGATGGATTGGGCGCTGCTCATGATCTTTGCCTCGGGCGCCTGGGTCTATTCGCTGGCCGTGATGCGCGAGGGGCTGATCGCGGAAATGCTCGCGCTGCCTTTCGCCGCCGTTCTCCTCGCCGACGTGCTTCCGCGCGCCCGGGCAATCGAGTCCGCCATCCCGAGGATCGCTGCCACCGTCGGCGTCGTCGCTCTTGTCCCGCCGACCGCGGCGAGCGCGCTGCTCAAGCGCGCGGATCGCATGGCGGTCGAAGCTGTCGTTCCGGCCGCGGCGCTGGCGCAGGTCGACAGTGGCGAGAAGTGCGACTACGGCCGCCTTGCCACGCTGCCGAAGGGTATCGTTTTGGCGACGATTAACCCCGGGCCCACAATCCTGTGGCGCACGCCGCACTCGATCGTCGCGGCTGGATACCACCGCAACCAGGGGCCGATGCTGGCGATGTTCCATGCCTTCCTCGCCGATCCGGCCTCGGCAGAGCGAATAGTGCGCGGCACGGGCGCCAACTATGTCGCGGCCTGTTCGTCGGAAAAGGACCTCGCCCTGTTGCGGCAGGACAGCCCCGGCAACCTCGCCAATGCTCTGGCAGAGGGCCGCCCGCCCGTATGGCTCGAGCCGGCGGTCGGATTCGATAGCGGAAGCCTGCGAGTCTACCGCGTCCGCTGACACGCGGGGCCAAGCGCCTCGCGTTTACCGTCTCCTAACCATTTTCCTTCACTCCCGGCCCATCGGATCGAGGGGGCGGAAATGGGCTTTTCGAAACTGGCGGCGGCAAGCAGTGTATCGGGCGAAATCGCGGTCGACGTGGCGATCATCGGCGCCGGCCCGGCGGGCCTTACCGCAGGCTACCTGCTGACCAAGGCCGGCAAGTCCGTCGCTATCATCGAGAAGGACGAGACTTATGTCGGCGGCATCAGCCGCACGGTGGAGCACAACGGCTATCGCTTCGACATCGGCGGGCACCGGTTCTTCTCGAAAAGCCAGCAGGTCGTCGATTTGTGGAACGAGATCCTGCCCGACGACTTCATCCAGCGCCCGCGGATGAGCCGCATCTATTACGAGGGCAAGTTCTACAGCTATCCGCTGCGGGCGTTC
>DATJHD010000073.1:0-6767 GCA_035494275.1 Croceibacterium sp. | reverse complement strand
TGACCCCAACGGGACTCGAACCCGTGTTTCAGCCGTGAAAGGGCCGCGTCCTAGACCGCTAGACGATGGGGCCGCACCGATGGCGTGGCGGGGCACTTAGGGGCGCTGGCGCAGGCGGTCAAGCCTGCTGCCGGTCACTCGACCCAAGCGGCATCCTCGAGGTGAAGCTCGGCCTGTGGACGGCTGCCCCAGTCGTCGACCTTGGGCCTTCCGGCCAACCATATACGCCGTCCTGCCGCGCCGTGGAGCAGGGCCTGCCCCATGTCGGTCTCTGCCGCGCGGAAGGCGATCGCCTTGAAGCTGGCGCCGTCCTGCCCCGAGGCGATCAGGCGGACATGATCGCTGCCGACGATCTCGGCGCGGACCAGCCGCACCGGGCCGACCGCGACCCGCGGCGCGGGCCAGCCGACCCCGAAGGGCCCGGCGCCCTCCAGTGTTTCGACCAGCTGCGGCGTGAGGCCGCCAGGCGCCAATGCCAGGTCCAGCGTGACGACCCGCTCGGCCGAGGCACGCGCGACGGCGGGGGCGAGCTGGGCGTCGAGCCAATCGGCCAGTTCGGCGAGCCGCGCCTCTTCGACCGTCAATCCGGCGGCCATGGCATGCCCTCCTCCCGCGAGCAGCAGGCCGTTGTCCTTGGCACCGATGATCGCGGCGCCAAGATCGACACCGCTGATCGAACGGCCCGAGCCCTTTCCCTGGCCACTCTCGCGGTCGAGCGCGACGACCAGCGCCGGCTTGCCGGTCTTCTCCTTGATCCGTCCGGCGACGATGCCGATCACGCCCGGATGCCAGCCGTATCCCGCAAGGGTGAGGACCGCGCGATTGTGCTGCCCATCGATCTGCCGCTCGGCCGCCTCCTGCACGGCCGCCTCGATCGCGCGGCGCTCGTCGTTCAGCGCAGAAAGCTGCTCTGCGATCGCGCGGGCTTCGTCGGGGTCATCGGTGGTCAGCAGGCGAACGCCGAGCGACGCCTCGCCGACACGCCCCCCGGCATTGATGCGCGGTCCCAGGGCGAAACCGCAGTCGCTGCAGGTCGGCGCGCGGGTCAGGCGGCTGGCATCGATCAAGGCCGACATGCCGACGTTGCGCCGGTGGGCCATGATCCTTAAGCCTTGGGCGACGAATGCCCGGTTGAGCCCGCGGATCGCGGCCACATCGGCCACCGTGCCAAGGGCGACGAGGTCGAGCAGGGCGAACAGGTCGGGCTCGGCGCGGGTCTCGAAGAAGTTCTGTCGGCGAAGCGTGCGTACCACTGCCACAGCGAGGATGAACGCGACGCCCACGGCGGCGAGATGGCCGTGTGCCGCCGCTTCGTCGGCCTCGTCGAGCCGGTTTGGATTGACCAGCGCAAACGCCCGCGGCAGCTCGCTGGCGCACTTGTGATGATCGACCACGATCACATCGATTCCTGCGTCGTGGGCCGCGGCGAGCGCATCGAACGCCATCGCCCCGCAATCGACGGTGATGATCAGGCTCGAACCTTCTTCACCAAGCCGCACCAGGGCCTCGCCGCTCGGCCCGTAGCCTTCGAGCAGACGGTCGGGGATGTAGCTGCGGGCGTCGCTTCCCAGCATTCGCAGCAAGCGGACCAGCAGCGCGGCGCTGGTTGCCCCGTCGACGTCATAATCGCCGAAGATCGTCACCTGCTCGCTGGTGAGCACCGCCTGCGCCAGGCGGTCGGCAGCCGAATCCATGTCGCTGAAGATCGACGGATCGGGGAGGAAAGTCCGCAGGTTCGGCGCCCGGTGAAGCGGCAGATCCTCCCGAGCCACGCCACGGCCGAGAAGCAACTGGTCGAGAATATCGTGCTCGAGGCCCGCCAGGCCTTCGTCGAGCGCCATGTTGCCACCGCGCCAACGCCAGGCCTTGCCTGATAGCGAAGCCTCGACGCCGAAGACTGCCTGGCGGGTCTGCATGAGCTGGACCTATCTTAACGATGCGCCGCGAGAAAGGGCGGTGCGGGCGGCTTTCGACAGGCCGGAGAGCAGCGTTCCCACAACAGTTCGAAAAGGGCTCATCCGAATTCGACCCACGGTCCGTCCAGGAAAGTCAGCCTGATCATGGCTCCGTTGCCTTGCGCCCGAGGAAGCGCCGATGCGGCGTCGCTCTTGCAGCATGGAGCGCACCCGCTTCTCGCCGAGGCCCGCGTGCGCCTCGAGGGTGGCGGCCCCTTGAGCACGGCCCGCGCCGTTGTCCGGCGCGACGAGATAGCCGCTCCCCCCGGCGCGAAACGGCTGAATTCAGGCCGGCTGCCGCACGGCCGAGTTCGCCGCGCTCAGGATTGCCCGAACGCTCGCCGTTGCAACGTCCTGGTCGATGCCGACGCCCCAGACGGTCCGCGCATCAGGGGTCGTGCATTCGATGTACGTGGCCGCACGGGCATCGGTGCCCGTGCCCAGCGCGTGTTCGGAGTAATCGAGAACTTCCAGCTCGAGACCGAACTCGTTCTTCAAGGTTGCCAGCACCGATGCAATCAGGCCCTTGCCGCGGCCGCTGACGCTTTGTTCGCGCCCGTCGACCTCGATCGTGCCGGTGAAGATGCGATCACCGTCGGCGGCCCTGCGTTCCTCGAAATCGATCAGGCGGAAGCGACGGTCGGGCACCTTGACGAAATAGGCTTTTCTGAAGGTATCCCAGATGTCCGCCGCATTGAGCTCGCGGCCGAGTTCGTCGGCGAGGCGCTGGACATGCTTCGAGAAATCGACCTGCAGCTTCTTGGGCAGCTTGAGCCCCTGGTCCTGCTCGAGAACCCAGGCAAAACCGCCTTTGCCGGATTGTGAGTTGACGCGGATCACCGCCTCGTAAGTGCGGCCGAGGTCGGCCGGATCGATCGGCAGGTAGGGGACGCGCCACAGCTCGTCGTTGCGCATCGCCTGCGCCTCCAACCCCTTCTTGATTGCATCCTGGTGGCTGCCCGAGAAAGCGGTGAAGACGAGGTCCCCGCCGTAGGGATGGCGCTCGTGGACGGGGATCTGGTTGCAGTACTCGACCGTCTCGATGATCCGGTCGATGTCGGAGAAATCGAGGCCCGGGTCGATGCCCTGCGTGTACATGTTCAGGGCCAGCGTCACGAGGCAGCAGTTGCCGGTGCGTTCGCCATTGCCGAACAGGCAGCCCTCGACGCGGTCGGCGCCGGCCATCAGGCCCAGTTCGGCGGCCGCCACCCCCGTCCCACGGTCGTTGTGGGTGTGGAGCGAGATCACCGCCCTGTCGCGGTTGGGGAGGTTGCGGCAGAAATATTCGATCTGGTCCGCGTAGACGTTGGGCGTCGCCGCCTCGACCGTGGCCGGCAGGTTGAGGATGATCGGCCGCTCGCGGGTAGGCTGCAGCACCTCCATGACCGCTTCGCAGACCGAGATCGAGAAATCCAGCTCGGCGGTGGAGAAGGTTTCGGGGCTGTATTCGAAGTTCCACTCGGTTGCGGGGCGTTTGGCCGCCTCGTCGCGCAAGATCCGGGCGCCCTTGACGGCGACCTCCCGCACCTCGTCAGGGGTCATGCGGAAGACGATCTCTCGCCAGGCCGGGCTCACCGCGTTGTAGAGATGGACGATCGCCTTATCGGCGCCTTCAAGGCTTGCGAACGAGGTGCGGATCAGGTCTTCGCGCGACTGGGTCAGCACCTGCACGATCACGTCATCGGGGATCCGGCCTGAACGGACGAGCGTCGAGATGAAATCGAACTCGGTCTGCCCGGCGGCGGGAAAGCCGATCTCGATCTCCTTGACGCCGATCTCGACCAGCATGTCGAAGAAGCGGTTCTTCTTTACCGCGTCCATCGGGTCGACGATCGCCTGGTTGCCGTCGCGCAAGTCGGTCGAGAGCCAGCGCGGCGGGCGCGTTATCGTGCGGCTGGGCCACTGCCTGTCGGGCAACGGCACCTGCGGAAAGGGCCGGTACTTGCGGCTCGGATCGCTGAGCATCGCCATTTCAAATAAGCCTTACTGCATGAACCCCGCGCGGCAAGCGTCGCGGGCGATTTCGACTGTCGATGGTGAACGGCCCTTAGGCGGGCAGCCTGCACCAGCGGCAGGCCCAATGGCGCGCCTAAGGGCGCGTAAGTCGAAGCAGCGCAAGAAGCTCGCGGCGGTGCATGCAGCCGGGATAGGCGATGTCGGTTAACAATTCCAGTGGGAAAGGACGGCGCCGGCCCGGCGCCGCCCTTCACCCGGTCACTGCTTCTCGAAGGCGGCAGTAATGGTCAGGTTGACCTCGTCACCGACCATCGGAACGCCCATGGCGACGCCGAAATCGCTGCGCTTGATCTTGGCGCTGCCGTTGAACGAGATGTACTCTTTCTTCGACATCGGATTGGAGCCGACGGCAACGAAAGTCGCGTTGATCGTAGCCGGCTTGGTGACGCCGTGAATCGTCAGGTTGCCGTCGATCGTGGCGGTGTTGCCCTTGGCGTGGACGGCGGTCGATTCGAAGTGCGAGTTGGGAAACTTGGCGGCGTCGAAGAACATCGGGCTGACGAGCTCCTTGTCGAGCGCGTCGATAGTCGTGTGAATCGTGTTCATCGGCACGTCGATCGACAGCTTGGCGTCGTTGGGCGCTTTCGGATCAATCGTCAGCGTGCCGTTGGCTCCGGACAGCAGCCCCATGTTGGTCGTGAAGCCGAGGTGATTGTAATTGTACATCACCTGGGTGTGGAACGGATCGGCCTTGTACGTTCCCGCCGTGACCTTCGAAGCGTCGTGAACGGGTGGCGGCGGCGGCGGGCCACCCTGCTGAGCGTGCAGCGCTCCGAAAGTAAGCGCGCTGACGCCAGCCGCGGCGAAGGCGAGGACCGATTTACGCATGATTGGATTCTCCCATCGAACTTGTCGGGGGGACTTTGACGAGTTCAATTGACGATGTCCACCCTTGCGACGAACTGCAACGATCGCGAAGAACAAGGGATTACTTCGCGGCCGCGATCCAGCAATTGAGAAGCGCGTTGGCGAGGCCCTTGTCGAGCGCCTCGGAGGCTTCCTCGACTCCGTCGGGCCAGCTCTCGACTTCACCGGCGACGAGCAAGGCACCGGCGGCATTGAACAGCACCGCGTCGCGGTAGGGTCCGGGCGTGCCGGTCAGTAGCGCTCTCAGCGCGGCGGCATTGTGCTCGGCGTCGCCGCCGCGGATCGCCTCGATGGGCGCGTGCGGCAGGCCGGCCTGGGCGGCATCGACGCGATGCATCTCGAAATCGTGATCGACCACTTCGGCAAGCTCGTTGCCGCCGGCGAGACTCAACTCGTCAAGGCCCTCGTCGCCCGAGACAATGAACGAGCGGCGAGTGCCGAGGTGGGCCATTGCCTCGGCGTAGATCGGCACATAGGCCGGGCGGGCTATGCCGATGAGCTGGCGCTGCACGCGCGCCGGGTTCGATAGCGGTCCCATCAGATTGAAGATCGTTCGCCGGCCGATGCGCTTCCTGATCGGCTGGATGCGTCGCATCGCAGGATGGTGGTTCGCCGCGAACAGGAAGCAGATGCCGATTTCGCGCAGCGTCGTCTCCGCGGTGCGCCCGGCGGCCTCCATATCGAGCCCGAGCGCCTCGAGCGTATCGGCCGCGCCCGCTTTCGAGCTGGCCGCCCGGTTGCCGTGCTTGGCCACCGGCACGCCGCACGCAGCGACGACGAGGCTGACGGCGGTCGAGACGTTTAGCGTGTGGTGTCCATCTCCGCCCGTGCCGCACACGTCGGTGGCGTTGTCCGGCGCTTCGATCGGCAGCATCCGCGCGCGGAGCGCGCGCGCCGCGCCGGCAATCTCGGCCGCCGTCTCGCCACGGTCGGACAGCTCGATCAGGAAACGGGCGATGTCCTCGTCGCTCACCTTGCCGTCGAGCATCAGGCCGAAGACATCCTCGGCCATGTCCTCGCTGAGGTGCGGTTCGACCTCGGGGAGGGCGGTCATGCGGGCTGCTTGGCCGAAACGCCGCAGATTTCCAGGAAATTGGCGAGCAGCTCGTGTCCGTGCTCGGTGGCGATGCTTTCCGGATGGAACTGCACGCCGTGGATCGGCAGTGTCGCGTGGCGGAAGCCCATCACGCTGGTGCCGTCGAGTCCCGGCGTCTCGCTGGTGGCGTTGACGATCAGCGAACCGGGAATGTCCTCGACGACCAGCGAATGATAGCGCGTGGCGGTAAACGGGCTGGGCAGGCCCCTGAACACCCCCGTTCCGTCGTGATCGACGAGGCTGGTCTTGCCGTGCATCAGGCCGCCGCGAACGACGTGACCGCCGAAATGCTGGCCGATCGCCTGGTGACCCAGGCAAACGCCGAGCAACGGCCTGGCGGCGTCCGCACAGGCGGCAACGAGCTCGAGGCTGATGCCGGCCTCGTTGGGCGTACACGGGCCGGGCGAGATGAGGAAACCAGCGGCGCCGCTGGAAATCGCCTGCCCGGCGGAGATCGCATCGTTGCGCGCGACCTCGACCTCGGCGCCCAGCTCCATCAGGTAATGGACGAGATTGAACGTGAAGCTGTCGTAGTTGTCGATGACGAGGATCATGAGCGGCGCTTTCGGCTCTTTGGGCCGCCCGATCAAGCCTTGCCAGCGAAGCGGTCGGTCGCCCGGACCAGCCCGTCGGTAATCCCCGGCTCGCTGTAGAGGTGCCCGGCATCGGGAACGATCTGCAGTTCGACCTCTGGCCAGGCCTGCTTCAGTGCCCATGCGGCCGCGGGCGGCGTGCAGCAGTCATGCCGGCCCTGGACGATGATGCCGGGAATGCCGCTCAGCTTGTGCGCGTCGCGCAGCAGCTGGCCTTGCTCGAGCCAGCACTTGTGCCGG